>DATLFF010000286.1:0-7750 GCA_035524915.1 Gemmatimonadota bacterium
GTACTCGACGGCGCTCCTGCGGATGGAGCTGGACGTGCCGGAGGACGTTGTGGAGAGCGTGGGGGCGACGCCGTGACCCGCCCGGTGCGCTTCGAGGTCGGCGACGACGGCGTCGGGCTCGTCACGCTGGCGCGGCCGGAGAAGCGGAACGCGTTGGACCCGGCCACGATCGAGGGGCTCTCGGCGGCCCTGGCCGTGGCCGAGGCGGACCCGCGGGTGCGCGTGGTCCTGCTCGCCGCCGAGGGGAAGGACTTCTGCGCCGGGGCGGATCTGGCGCACATCGAGGCCACGGTCGACGACCCGCGCGACGCGCTGGTCGAGGACGCCCGGCGGATGGCGGCCATCTTCCTGCGCATGCGCCGGCTGCCGAAGCCGATCGTGGCCGCGGTCCACGGCAGCGCCCTGGCGGGTGGGGCCGGCCTCGCCACCGCGTGCGACCTCGTGCTGGCGTCGGAGGACGCCCGCTTCGGCTATCCCGAGATCCACATCGGCTTTGTCCCCGCCATGGTGATGACGATGCTGGTGCGGATCGTGGGCCAGAAGCAGGCCTTCGAGCTGGCCACCCGGGGCGAGCCGATCGGCGCCGAGCGGGCGCGCGACCTGGGGCTCGTGAACTGCGTGTATTCCCGCCACACGTTCCCCGAGGATTCCCGTTCCTACGCCGCCGAGCTCGCCACGCGCTCCCCCACCGCGCTGGCGCTCACCAAGGAGCTCTTCTACGAGCTGGACGACCTCTCCTTCGCCGACGGCCTGGAGCGCGGCGCCGAAGTGAACGCCGACGCGCGGACGACCGACGACTGCCGGGCCGGCCTGCGCGCCATCCTGGCCCGCCGGCGGGGAGAGGTGCCGGCGGCGGAGTAGGAATGGCGGTGGGGCACCGATCCGCTCTTCTCCGGCCGCCGCGTCGCCTGCGGCAGCTGATCGAGGAGCCGGAAGACCGTGCCTGAGCTCGTCCGCCCCCTTCACCCCGATCCGGGTAACCCCCCGGGCCAGGCCCTGGAGGCCCTCGCCCGCGCCTGGGACATCGAGACCGTCTGGCGCGACGGTGCGGGCAGCGAGGCGCGTCCCTCGACCCGGGCGCTCAGGGGCGCGCTGGCCGCCCTGGGCGTGCCCGTCGAGACGCCGATCGAGGTGGAGGACGCGCTCTGGCAGCGCCAGCAGGAGCTCCACCTGCGTCTGGCGGAGCCGGTCTGCGTGTCGTGGGCGCCGGACCCGCCGGTGGTCGAGCTCCGGCTCTCGCTGGCCGAGCAGGGCCGGGGAATCGAATGCCGGCTGGCCGTCGAGGACGGCGGCACGCGCGAGTGGGTGGCCGCGGGCCCGCGCATCGAGCTCCCCGCCGATCTCCCGATCGGCTGCCACCGTCTGGAGTACGGGATCGGCGAGCGCGAGGGCGGCACATGGGTGCTCCGCGCTCCCCCCGTTGTCGCGGACCCGGCGCGGCGGGGGTGGGTCTCGTTTCTGCCCCTCTACTCCCTCCGCACCCGCCGCTCCTGGGGGGCCGGCGACCTGACCGACCTGGCGGCGCTGCTCGACTGGACCCGCTCGCTGGGCGGCGAGATGGTGGGCACGCTGCCGCTCCTGTCCGCGTTCCTCGACCAGCCGTTCGAACCCAGCCCCTACAAGCCGGTGAGCCGGCTCTTCTGGAACGAGCTGTACCTGGACCCCGAGTCGGCCCCCGAGCTGGCGGAGTCCCCCGGGGCCCGCGCCGTGCTGGAGTCCGACGCGCACCGGCGCGCGGTCTCGGACCTGCGCCGGTTCCCGCTGGTGGACTACCGCGCGGCGATGGAGTCGAAGCGCGCCGTGCTGGAACCGCTGGCGAGCGCGTTCTTCGAGGGCGAGGAGTGGCGCTCGGAGGCGTTCCAGGAGTTCCTCGGCGAGAACCCCGAGGTCCGCACCTACGTCCGCTTCCGGGCGGCGTGTGAGCTGTGGGAGCGGGGGTGGCGCGACTGGCCGGCCCGGATGCGCGACGGCACGCTCCACGCCGGCGACTTCCCCGAGGATTCGGCGCGCTACCACCTCTACGCCCAGTGGCTGGCTTCCCGCCAGCTCGGGCGGCTGGCCGCGGCGGGAAGCGGCCGGGGCCTGTACCTGGACCTGCCGCTCGGCGTCCACCCGGACGGCTACGACGCCTGGCGCTGGCGCCGCCTCTTCGCCGACGGCGCCCGGACCGGCGCCCCGCCGGACGTCTTCCACGCCGGCGGCCAGGACTGGGGGGCGCGCCCGCTCCAGCCCGAGCGGCTGCGGGAGGACGGCTACCGCTACTTCGCGGCCTGCCTCCGGAACCTCTGCCGCCACGCCGGCGCGCTCCGGATCGACCACGTGATGGGACTCCACCGGCTGTGGTGGGTGCCGGAGGGGATGGAAGCGACCGACGGCGTCTACGTCCGGTATCGTCCGGAGGAGGCGTGGGCCGTCGTATGCATCGAGTCGTCGCGCTCCGGGACCGAGATCGTCGGCGGGGACCTCGGCACGGTGCCTCCGGAGGTCCGGATGGAGATGGAGCGGCGGAAGGCCCGCCGGATGTACGTGCTCCCGTTCGGGCTCCGCGATGGCCCGCCCCGTCTCGAGCCCGTGCCGGCTCTGTCGGCCGCCTCGCTCGACACCCACGACCTGCCGCCCTTCGCCCGGTGGTGGGCCGAAGCGCCGGAGGGGCGCCGCCGGGAGCTGGCCGACGCGCTCGAGCGGGCCGGCGTGCTGGAGGCGGCCCCGGAGGCGGAGTCCGCGACCCAGCGGATCCGCCGGGTGCTGGACGGCGCCCTTCGTTTCCTGTCTGACAGCGAAGCCCGGCTGCTGATCGTGAACCTGGAGAACCTGTGGCTCGAGACCGAGCCCCAGAACGAGCCCGGAACGTCGATGCAGGAGCGCACCAACTGGCGCCGCAAGACCCGATTCTCGTTCGAGACGTTCCGCGAGATGCCGGAGGTGCTGGCCACGCTGAGAGGATCCGTTCGCCGCCGATAGGAAGCAGAGGACGCCCGCGCCCGCTCGGCCGCGATCCTCGTCAGTCCAGCTCTTCCGGGATGTCCAGCTCTTCGGGGACCGCGATCCGCGCCGGGCCGATCCCGGCCACCACGTCCAGCGCGGCGTCCACTTCGGCCTCGGAGTTCCGGATCGAGGGCGAGAGCCGGACGTGGCGCGTGGCATAGGGGGTCACGGTGCCCACGATCCCCCGCTGGTAGAGCCGGGCGACCACCTCCCCGGGGCTGCGGCCGGTCACGTCGAAGCAGACGATGCCGGCCGAGATCTCGTCCGCCATGGGCGTGGCGAGTCGCACGTGGCCGAGTTGGGCCAGCCCCTCCTTGAGCCGCCGCGCGAGCGCGTGGGTCCGCTCGGCCACGCGGCCGCGGCCGATCGCGCGGTGGAACTCGAACGCCTCGGTCAGCGCCCAGCGGTGCTCGAACGGCTTGAAGCCGCCGGGGGTGGCGCGTCGCGCGGTGGTCGGGCCCGTCGGCGCGCGGCCCTGGAACCATGCGGTCCAGGCCTCGGGCGCGTCGAACGAGGGGATCGTCGGTCGGACGTGCCGCCACGCCCCGGAGCGCCCCCAGAGGATCCCCGTCCCGCGCGGGCCGAAGAGCCACTTGTGGCAGCCGGCCGCGAAGAAGTCGAAGCCCAGGTCGTCCACCCCCTCGTCCCGACAGCCGAAGCCGTGGACGCCGTCGACGCAGAGGAGGACGCGGTCGGGCTCGGCCCGGCGGGCGTTCACCTCGCGCACCCGGCTAGCGATCCGCGCCAGGGGGAGCGCCAGCCCGGTCCCGGAGTGAACCCAGGTGAGCGCCAGGACCCGCGTCTCGGGTCGGATCTCGCGGACGATCGCCTCCTCGATCACGCGGGGCGTCAGGTTGGACGGCGCGACGTCGTAGAGTGCGATCTTCCGCACCCGGGCGCCGTTCCGCTCCGTCGCCAGGCGCAGCGACTCGTGGGTCACGTAGTAGTCGTGCGAGGTGGTCAGCGCCTCCTGCCCGGCGTGGAGGTCGAGCCCGGTGTAGAGGAGCCCCAGTCCCATCGTGGTCGAGTCGACCAGCGCGATCTCGGACGGCTCCGCGCCCATGTAGCGGGCCGCGGCGGAGAGCGCGGCGGCGGTCCGCCGGCCGTCGTTCTCCCGCACGTGGCGGGTGGGCCGCGCGTCCAGCGCCCGGCGGTGCTGGGCGATCGCGTCGCGGACGGGGAGTGGATGGCTCGAGAGGTAGAGGGCCGAGAGGTCGATCTCGTCGGGAGCCAGCGGGAACTGGCCGCGGACCGAGTCCCAGTCCGTGGGGTCGAACGCCGGCTGCTCCGCCGCCCGCGCGGACGTCTCCCGTCCCCAGGCGCCGGGCCCCACCAGGACGCCGGCCGTGGCCGCGCCCGAGGTCGCGAGGAATCTCCGTCTATCCATACCCGAGGATTTTAACTCCCGGCGGGGTCGCCTTCCGTCGGATAACTGACGTCGGGGAGCGCGGGCTCTTCGTGCGGGGCAACCCCGCCGGTGTCGGCCGCGGCCGGCGCCATGCCGGGCGCGTAGCCGCCGTGGGTCGGTTTTAGATCGGGCGCGTCGCAGGCGGCGAGGAGCGCGGCGGCGGCGAGGGGGAGCGCGGTGCGGCGGATCATCGACGGACCTCCGGCTGCGGGTTCGGGGCGAGAACCTACGCCGCCGGTATGGCCCCGTCCTGCCGCGCGCGCTCGGTCGTCACGAGCGCGAGGGCGGCGGATCCAGCTGGCGGGTCTACGAGCGGGCCGTCACAGAATCAGCATCGACGCGAGTCCCAGGAAGATCCCCATGCTGGCCACGTCCGTAGCCGTCGTCAGGAAGATGCTGGACGCGGTCGCGGGATCGGCCCCCAGCCGCTTGAGCGTGATCGGCACGAGCGCGCCCGCCACGCCGCTCAGCACGCAGCTCGCGGTCATGGCCGTCGTGACGATCATCCCGAGGAGGAGAGCGTCGGGGTTGTCCTGCGAGCGCGCGAAGAGGTACATGCCGGCGCCGGCGGTCACCCCCGTGAGCGCGCCGTTCAACAGGCCCAGCAACCCCTCCTTGAGCACGAGGACCTTTTCGCGGCCCGCTTTCAGCTCCCCGAGCGTCATTCCCCGCAGGGCGACCGCCAGCGCCTGACAGCCGGTGTTCCCCGATTGCCCGGCCAGCACCGGGAGGAAGACCGCGAGCACCACGACCTGGTCGATCGTGTCCTGGAAGTACCCCACCACGCCCGCCGCCACGAACGCCGTGAGGAGATTGAGCTGGAGCCACGGATGGCGAAACTTCAGGCTCCGCGGCCAGGGGGTGGAAAGCCGCTCTTCCTTCTCGACGCCGACCATGCTGCCGGCCTGGGCGCTGATCTCGATGGCCTGGGCCTCGAAGATCGCCTGCCCGCGGACGAGCCCCACCAGGCGGCCGTCGGCCTCGCACACCGGGTACACCGGGTAGTGCCGGTTCAGGACGGCCCGCATCGCGTCCGTGAGCTCCATCTCGGGAGTCAGGTAGAACGGCGCGCGCAGCATGATCCCGTCCAGTCGCTGCGACCGCTCGGCGAGCAGGAGGTCGCGCATCACCACGACTCCCACCAGCCGCCCGCCGGTGTCCGTGACGAACAGGTAGGTGATGAACGAGCGCTTGACGAGCTCGCGCAGCTCGTCGACCGCCTCTTCGACCGTGGTCTCTGGGTGCAGCACGCCCAGCGGGGGCTCCATGAGGCTGCCGATCGTGCTCTCGGGATAGAGCAGGTTGCGCCGCCAGGCCCCGGCGCGCTCCGGCGGCGCCGCCCGGAGGAGCGCCGAACGGCGCTCCTCCGGCATCTCCTTCAGGACCGACCACCGGATCGCGGGATTCACCTTCGCCAGCGCCGCGGCGGCGATCTCCGGGGGCTGGGTCTCGAGCAGCTGTACGGCATCGTCCGGCGCGCGGCTCGCTACCCCCTCCGCGAGCCGGTCCGGTGAGGCGATCGGCGGAGCCTCGGACAGGTCCTGCATGACGAATCCTCTTTCCTGGCGGATGAGTGCGTTCCCGCGCGTCCCGAGGCCCGGGATCCGCGGATGGCTCCAGGACAATCTGGGGAGGGGAGGGCTCGGAGAGCCATCCACCCCGCGATCCGAGCGGAACCGAGTCTCTTCGCGGTGGCATCCCCTCGCGGCTCGCCGTCCGGCCTCCTGAGGGCCCCCCCGGGGGTGGACGCCGCCCCCCGCCCCGTGTATTTTCCACTCACATCGCGGGGTGGAGCAGTCTGGTAGCTCGTCGGGCTCATAACCCGAAGGTCGCGGGTTCAAATCCCGCCCCCGCTACCAAGATTCGAGAGGGCGGACCGGACGACGGTCCGCCCTCTTCGCGTTAGACTCCGGCCCACCCGTGCCCGCCCCCATGCATCCGCTGACGCTCCGCTTTCCCGCCAACGCGCGGGAGCGGGAGTTCCGCCGCGGGCTGGCGGAGGCCTCGCGCACGCCGTCGCGGATCACGTTCCTGGTCGTGGCGGCGCTGTTCCTGGTCTACGCCCTCCTCGACCGGGCCATCCTCCCGGGCGAAGTCGTGGCGCGGATCGCCTGGGTACGGTTCGGCGTGACCGCCGCGCTGGCGGCGATCGCGGCCTCCACCTGGCACCCGGCCTGGCCCCGGTTCCACGCCGCCGCCATCGCCGCCGCCACCGGGGTCTCGATCGCCGGGCTGCTGCTCATCATGCGGCTCCAGGGCCCCGGCTCCGGGCTCGCCATCTACGCCGGCGTGGGTGTGGCGATCCTCGGCCTGGCCACCCTCTTCCGGCTCCGCGTGCCGGTGGTCCTGCCGCTCGAGCTGGCGGCCGGCGCGAGCTGGCTGGCGATCGCCCTGGAGATCGGGGTGAGCCGCGAGGAGATGCTCTCCGGCGCCTTCTTCATCCCGACCGCCATCGCGCTCGGAACCCTGGCCGCGTACACCATCGAGCGCTACGCCCGGCACGCCTTCCTTCACGACCGGGCCATGCAGGAGGAGCGGGCGCGGGCGGACCGCCTGCTGCTGAACATCCTGCCGGCCTCGGTCGCCGAGCGGCTCAAGCGCTCGCCCGAGCGGATCGCCGAGCGCCACTCCGCCGCCACCATCCTCTTCGCCGACATCGCCGACTTCACGCCGCTGTCCTCCTCGATGGAGCCCGAGGACCTGGTGGCCATGCTCGACGAGGTCTTCACCGAGTTCGACCGGATCGTGGAGGAGAAGGGTCTCGAGACGATCAAGACGATCGGCGACGCCTACATGGCCGTGGCCGGAGTGCCCGAGGCGTGCGGCGACCACCTGGAGCGCGTGGTCGAGGCCGCTCTCGCCATGCGCGCCGTGGCGATCGGCGAATCGACGGGCGGGCGGCCGGTCCGGATCCGGATCGGGATCGACACCGGGCCCGTCGTGGCCGGCGTGATCGGCCGCTCCAAATTCATCTACGATCTGTGGGGCGACGCGGTCACCACCGCCAGCCGCATGGAGTCGCACGGCGCGCCGGGCCGGATCCACGTGACCCGCGCGGTGGTCGACCGCCTGCACGGCGACTACCGGCTCGAGCCGCGCGGCGAGATCGAGGTGAAGGGGAAGGGGCCGATGGAGACGTGGTGGCTGGAGCCGGGGGAGGGCGGGGGCGGCGACGAGGGGTGACGCCGGAGTGATCCACCCGCTCCGGGCCGCGGCCCCCCGTCCGCCGGGCGGCCGGATGGTGACGTCAATGCGGCCCCGCGAGCCCGGCGTTCCGCGGGTGGGCGAGGAAGGCTTCGCGGTGCTCGTCCGGCAGCGCCTCGGCCAGCCGGCGCATCGCCGCCGCGGCCCGCGCCC
>DATLFF010000287.1:0-9699 GCA_035524915.1 Gemmatimonadota bacterium
CCGTCCCGCTGACGTCGCCGGGGTCGAACACGCCGTACGACCTGCGCGGCCGGACCGGCCGCGCGGTCCTGACGTTCGAAGTCGACCGCCCCGGCGAGTACCGGCTGTCGGCGGACTATCCGTCGGGGAGCGGCTCCGAGACCGTCCTCGCCGTGGGCGGGGGGATCGGAACGCGGATCGCGATGACGGTGGTGGGCGCGATCGCCATCGCCGGCGGCGCGTTCCTCCTGGCGCTGGGGATCGGAATCATCACGTTCGTCCGCCGCCGCCGGGCGCGTCGGCGGGCCGCCCCGCCCGCGATCGGGCACACCGCCGCACCGGGAGCGTAGCCGGCCGCCGGGCGGGGCATCGAGGGGTCGTACGTCTGGCCGATCCCGAGTCAGCGGAGGAGGAGCGCGGCCCCGCCGAGCACCAGGATCGCGAAGGCCGCCGCCGTCTTGAACCCGGCCGCGAACACGCGCCCGAGGAGCGCGCCCCACGCCACCCGGCCGGCGTCCCGGAACCGGCGGGTCTCGGCCAGCGCCACGATCGCCGCCCCGGCGAACGTCCCGATGAACCCCGCCACGAGCGACCCCACGATCGGGACCGGGAGGCCGATCAGTACGCCCACCAGCCCGCCGGCCACGGCGCCCCAGAAGGCCTTCCGCGACGCCCCCCAGCGGGCGCTCGTCCGCTTCAGGATCACCCACTCGACCGCCTCGGCGGCGGTGGCCACGGCGACCAGCAGAAGCAGTAGCCAGGGGGAGACCTCGCCGTAGCCGGTCGCCACGGTCAGGACCCCGATCATCACCCAGATCCCGGGGAGCCCCAGCGGCACGAGGAAGAGCGCGGCCAGCATGACGAACAGGCCGAGGTAGAGGAGGGCGTGGGCGTCGGTCATCGTCGGTCGGCGCCGCTACACTACACTGCCGGACGGATCGCCGCCGCAACCGACCGCGCGGACGTCTCGCGGGCCTGTCGGGAGTCGAACAGCGAATGTGGTTCGATTGCCCGTAGGCTGGGTGAACGCGAAGGGGCCGCCCGAACGGACGGCCCCACGAAAAGGATGGCTCCCCGGGCCGGACTCGAACCAGCGACACGGTGGTTAACAGCCACCTGCTCTACCAACTGAGCTACCGGGGAGTGCAGTCGATCAAAATAACCGCTCCGCGCCGGGCCGTCCAAGCCGCGGCCGGAGCCGCCCTCGCCGGAGGTGAGAGCATGGCCCGCGCGGAAGAAGAGCTGAACGACGAGGAGCAGGAGGACCTGGATCTGGACGACGAGGAGCTGGAGGACCTGGATCTGGACGACGAGGAGCTGGAGGACATCGAGGACCCCGACGACGAGGAGGAGCCGCCGCCCCTGGCCGACGACCCCGACGAGAGCGATCGCGGCGGACCCGCTCCCACCGACCCGGGGATCACGACGACGGACGACACCATCCCGTGCCCCTACTGCGGCGAACCGATCGACCTCTTCCTGGAGCCGCTGGGAGACACGCCGAAGCAGGAGTTCGTGGAGGAGTGCCCGGCCTGCAGCCGCGACGTGGAGATCACGGTCGAGTACGACAGCGCGGGCACGCCTCACGTCCACGCGGGGCGGGCCGAGTAATCCGGCTCAGACCTCGTCGAGGAGGGCGAGCAGGGTCGGCGTGTCGAACGGCTTCTCGATCCGCGGGTTCGGATTCGCACTCAGGAAGTCGCGCGCCCGCTGCGTGGAGGCCCCGCCCGTCATGAAGATCATCCGCTCGGCCTGATCGGGCGCCGCGCGGGACAGCTCGGCGTGCAGGTCCATCCCGGTCATGTTCGGCATCATGAGATCGCAGAGGAGGATGTCGTAGCGCTGTCCCGCCTCGATGCGGGCCAGCGCCTCGCCGCATCCTGGGGCGATCTCCACCCGGTGATGCGGCTCGAGCAGTCGGGCGATGACCGACGACACGGCGCGGTCGTCGTCGATCACCAGAACCCGGCGGTCGCCCCTCACGGGAGCCGGGGATGGCTCGCCCGAGGACTCGCGCTCGGGGGTCGCCACCAGGCTCACGCGGAAGACGGTCCCGCGCCCGACCTCGGAGTCCACCTCGATCGAGCCGTCGAGATCGGTCACGATGCGATGGCAGATCGACAGGCCGAGACCGGTGCCCACCCCCACCTCCTTGGTCGTGAAGAACGGGTCGAAGATCTTGGCGCGGACATCGGGCGCGATGCCGCAGCCCGTGTCGGCGACCTCCACCACGACGCAGTCCCCCGAGCGCGCGGGTCGGGTGACGACCCGAATCTCGTTGGCGTCCGGCGCGCCTTCCGGCATCGCTTGGACGGCGTTGATCAGCAGGTTCAGGAAGACCTGGCCGAGACGGAACTCGTTCCCGATCACCCGCGGGACGTCTTCGTAGCTCTTGATCAACTGGGCCCGGTGACGGATCTGGTTCCACGCCATCCGGATCGAGCTGTCGAGGACGCGGTGGATGTCGACGGGCCCGAGCGACTCCTGGTCCGACCGGGAGAAGACCTTGAGATCGCGAACGATGTTCTGGACCTGTGCCGCCGCTTCACGCGCTTCGCGGATCCCGCTCCGGAGGCGGTCGAGCCCGGGGAGCGATCCCTCCTCTACGCGCTCGAGGTCTGCCAGGGCCACATCGAGGTTGCCCGCCACCGCCATCAACGGGTTGTTGATCTCGTGCGCCACGCCGGCGGCCAGCGTCCCCACCGACACCATGCGGTCGGCCACCATGAGCTGGGCCCGCGCCTGGACCTCCTCGGTCACGTCGCGGCCCAGGGAGAGGATGAGCGTTTCGCCGTCGATGCTGACGGCAGTGCTGGAGAACTCGATCAGAAGATGCTCGCCATCCGACCGGAGGATCTGGAGTGGCGGGGTGCGTCTCGTACCGCTGCGCTCCAGAACCTCGTGCGACCCGAAGTTGGCCAAGTCGCTCCCGGGGACGGAAAACTCGCTGATGTGCCGCCCGACGACCTGGTCTCGCGGGAGCCCGAGGATCTCCTCCATCCGGCGGTTAACTTCTCGCAGCACGCCGTCGGAGGTGGACACGGCCACCGCGTCGTTGGCGTTGTCGAAGAGCGACCGGTAGCGCTCCTCGGACGCGGCCAGACGGGTGAAGGTGTGGGCCAGCTCCAGCGACTGGACGATCTGGGTGCCCACGGCCTGCGCGAACGCCACCCCTACCTCGCTGGCGATGTCCGTCTGCCGGGCCCCCAGGACGATCGCGCCCGCGCCGCTGTCGTAAGAGACGAGAGGGACCACCTGGGCGGTGGCCACCTGGGCAGCCGACAGGATGGATCGGGAGACGCTCTCCGGCATCTCGCCCGAGGGGATGGACACCGCCGCTCCCCCGGCCACGATCTGCTCGAGGATCGGCCAGTGGCCGAAGAACCCCTCGATGTCGGCGCGGGCGGTGGGGGGAAAACCGATGGCGTGGCGCAGCCGGAGCACTCCCCCGGAATCCTTCAGGAAGATGGCGCCTCGCGAGATCCCGGCGGCGTGCAGAGTGACGGCCAGCACATCCTGGAGCGCTCGCTCGGGATCATCGCGACGGGCTAGGGCATCGGCCACGCCGCCCAGTACCGAGAGCTGGGCCGCCTGGAACCAGGTGCTGCGCAGCAGCTGAACCGGATCGGGGTCGTCGAGCAACCCCCTTCCGCCTGCGGCGTTGGCGGGGGTGAACCCGCGGCCCGCTAGGAATTCGTGGATGGCTTCGACCAGTCGGGACGGCTCGACGGGCTTGACCATGAATCCCGTCACTCCGGCCTTCGTGATCCGGTCCCCATCGATGCGGTTCAGAAAGCCGAACAGGGCGAGGATCGGGACCGATTCCAACCCGGGGATCCTGCGGAGCTCCGCCGTCAGCTCGAGCCCGTCCATGTCGGGGAGGAGGAGATCCTGGAGCACCAGGGTGGGCGGCTGCCGCCATGCCTCGGCGATCGCCGAGGCCGCGTTCGATACCTCGTTGACTTCGAAGCCCTCGGAGCGCAACGCCGCCCCGAGTCTCTCCCGGGTGATGAGATGGTCGTCGACCAGGAGAATGCGGGTCGGAGTGCTCACCTGCGTTCGTCGGTGCAAAGATCCGGGAGTGGCAGAGCCTCAGCCAAGGAACTGGCCGGAATGCGGAGGATGCGATCATTGAGCATTGACCCTGAAACCCGAAAAGTAAGATAGGGCACCACCATGGATCCGACAACGGAGTCCCGTCCTGCAGGTCAGGGCGCGCTGGCGGCCACCCGGTTCAGATAGGCGCGGATCCGACGGGCGTTCGTGCCGAAGTCGGTGACCCCGACCCGCGACGCCGAGCGGACGTCCACCCGGCTCCCGCGCGGAGCCGGCTCGACCTCGATCCACAGGTCGTCGGTGAAGCGGAGCGCGGGTGTGGTGGCCTCGGCGCGGATCCGCCGGGTGGCGGCGTCGGTGTCCAGGATCCGCCACCCCGGCATGGCGCGGGCGGCCTCGAGCACCACCGTCCAGGCGGCGGCCGGGTCGAGCGCCAGCTCCAGCGGCTGGAGGTCCGGGTAGGCGGGCGAGTCCCGCGTCCGAACGTCGTTTGTCTTCAGGCGCAGGAGGAGGAGATCGAGGCGCCTCATCAGCGGGCCCGGGCGCCGTCGGTGGGGCCGCCCTCGTCGACCGGGGGCGCCGTCACGAAGATCGGGTTCGAGTAGATCCACACGACCTCGCGCAGGTACTTCCCGGCGTGGCCCCCCAGGTACGGGGCCAGGTGCCGCGGCACCACCGCCACCTCCACCCGGTAGGCGCCCGGGGCGTCGACCGGGTGGACCATCGGCCTCGGCCCCTCGGCCACGATCTCCCGTCCGCCGCCGGGCGCGATCCGGATGAGCCGGAGCCGCACCTCGGGTGGCTCGAGCGCGGCGACGGTGTCGACCGCGAAGCCGCCCAGCACCACCCGCGGCGGCTCGACCACGAGCCGCTGCCCGGGCGCAAACGAGGCGGCGCCGCCCATCTCCACCCCGCCGTCCGGCGTCTCCAGGTGGAAGTCGAACCCCGATGGCGTGCCCCACGCCTCGATGGTCACGTAGAAGCGGCCGGCGCGGACGGCGTCCTCGAGCGCGGCGACACGGGCGGCCTCGTCGCCGTCCGGTACCAGGAGCGCGTTCGTGACCCACGGGATCATCCGGGCGTAGGCGTCGCCGCGGAGGCCGTCGGACATGGGCCAGGGCAGCGCGTTCTCGTGGGCGTCGGACGCGCCGTAGCCGTAGACCCTCCGGCCGGCGGCGAGGAGCGCGTCCCAGCGGTCGATCGCGCTCCGGTTGGCGTGGAAGATGGCGAGGAGCGCGAGGTCGGGGTGGGCCGGCGTGGTACGGGTGTAGAAGGGGAGCAGGCCGAAGATCGCGCCCAGCCGGGAGAGCCCCTGCGACTCCCGGTGCTTCGGCGCGAAGTTGGCGTGCGGGTTGTAGACCTCGATCAGGTCGGGGCCGAGCGCCGCGATCTCGGCGAGGCTCGCGTCCTCGGGATGCGGGAAGAGGACGACGGCGCCGTGGGCGCGGAAGCGCTCCGGAGCGTCGGGCCCGATCCGGCGGAACCAGTCGCGGCGGGCGATCGAGTCGGCGACCGCCGGCAGGGAGTCGAGGCCGATCGTCATCAGGAGGGCCTCGGAGCCGGCCCGGAGGAGAACTCCCCCGCCGTCCCCGGCGCACGCGATCCGGTTCGCCACCGGCGGCCCGCCCGCCTCCGCCGGCACCAGCACGTCCCCCGGCCGGTGGTAGAGCGCCTCCTCCATCGACCGGGCGCGCCACACGTGGCGGTCGTGGTCGGTGACGTAGGCCACGTCCACGTTCGCGGCGCACAGCGCCGCCCGGAGCCGGGCGTGGCACTCGAGGTCGGGCTCGCCCGTCTCGGGGTCGAACGGCTCGCCGTCGCAGGCGTCGTGCGACCAGAAGGAGTGGAGGTGGAGGATCGCCCGGGCTGGCGTGAAGCCGCGGGGCGCGCCGAAGGAGGCCGCGCCGGGGAGCGTGTCGGGCCAGGCCGGCACGCCGTCGGCGCCCCCACGGGCAGGCCCGCAGGCCGCCAGCGCCAGCGCGACCGCGGCGAGGAGGGCCGGACCGGCGAGGGGCGCGGCCGGCGGGCGCGGGGGATCGGGGATCGGAGGCGTCATCGTGGGGGCCGGTGACAAGATAACCCGGCGAGCGGTAATCTCCCTCCCGCATGCCGGCCTACGGGACCGCTCGCGGCGGTGGCGGCGGCGCGCGGCGCCCGCGTAGCTTGAGGTTCCCGCGCGGTCGACGAGTCCCCAACCCTGATTCCATGGAGGCACGAGTGGCGGACTGGGCGCTGATCCTCGGATCCTCGAGCGGCTTCGGCGAAGCGGCGTCGCGCGCCTTCGCCGAGGCCGGGTACAACGTGTACGGCGTCCACCTCGACCGGAAGTCGACGCTGCCGCACGTGGACGAGATCGTGAAGGCGATCAAGCAGAGCGGCCGCGACGTCGAGTTTTTCAACCTGAACGCGGCCGACGAGTCCAAGCGCGGCGAGGTGATCGACCACATCGCGAGACGTCTCGGCGAGTCGGGCGAGAAGGTGCGCGTGCTGATGCACTCGCTCGCCTTCGGCACGCTCAAGCCGTACGTCGGCACCGAGGGCAAGCCCGGGCTCTCTCAGAAGGAGCTCGAGATGACGCTCGACGTCATGGCGAACTCCCTGCTCTACTGGACGCAGGACCTGGTGCGGCGGGGCCTGATGGGCGAGGGCGGCCGGATCTTCTCCATGACCTCCTCCGGCGACGTCCACGCCTGGCCCGGCTACGGCGCCGTCTCGGCGGCCAAAGCCGCGCTCGAGGCCCACACCCGCCAGCTCGCGCTCGAGCTCGCCCCGCTCGGGATCACGGCCAACGCCATCCGCGCCGGAGTCACCGACACGCCCGCGCTGCGCAAGATCCCCGGGCACGAGCAGATGGTGGAGGGCGCCCGGCGCCGGAACCCCCACGGCCGCCTCACCACGACCGAGGACGTGGCATCCGCCATGGTCGAGCTCGCCGGCCCCGGCACCCACTGGCTGACCGGCAACGTGATCGGTGTGGACGGCGGGGAGGAAGTCGCCGGCTAGGCCCTTTGCCCCACGTCGTCCTCCAGACCCACTCGCCCCTCCACGAGATCGTCGACCGCCTCGAGCCCTTCGTGGTGAAGGACTCGGGCACGGTGTGGAGGCTGCGCGAGACGTTCATCGACCGCCGCGGAGCCCACGCCCTCTGCGAGTGCCTGACCGTCCGCGCCGGGCGTATCGAGCGCTTCCTCGTCCAGCTCTCCCAGCGCGAGGAGGACGGCGCGGTCGTGGTCCGCCCGTACGCGGTTCCGCGGGTGGAGCCGGTGCCGTCGGTCAAGCGCATGGTGGCTCTGGTGGCCGAGGCCGCCGTGCGGGCCCACCCCGACGTGGCGGTCGAGCGCTCCACCATCGGCGACTTCCTCTCGGACCGCTGGACCTTCACCCCGGACCCGGACCCCGCCGGGTGGGATCCGCTGCTCCCCGAGCGCGGGCTCCCGCGCCCGCTCGACTGGGCGGGGATCTTCGGCGACGACCGGCCGGTCGAGATCGAGATCGGCTCGGGGAAGGGCTCGTTCCTGGTCGAGTCGGCCGAGGCCGATCCGGCCACCGGCTGGGTGTCGGTCGAATGGGCGCGCGCCTACGCCGGCTACGTGCGGGACCGGGTCCGGCGGCGGAACCTGACGAACGTGCGCGTGGTCCGGGGCGACGCCGGCGCGTTCCTCGAGGGCCACGTGGCGCCGGGTTCGGTGCGCCGGATCCACCTCTACTTTCCCGACCCCTGGCCCACGGAGCGGCACCACAAGCGCCGGCTGGTCCAGCCCGCGTTCGTCGCGGCGGTCGCGGACGCGCTCGAGCCCGGCGGGGAGATCCGCTTCGTCACCGACCACGCGGAGTACTTCGCGGAGGCGGTGGAGCGGTTCGAGGCCGAGCCGCGGCTCGAGCGGCGCGAGTTCCCCGAGGAGGAGACGCCGCTGACCAACTACCTGGTGAAGTACCGGGAGGAGGGTCGGCCGTTCCACCGCGCGCGGTTCGTGCGTATTGACAGAGATATGTAGTCCAGTACATACTGACGTCATGACCGATCCCGTCCGTCGCATCACCGCCAACATCCCGGCGGATCTCCTCGAAGAGGCGATGGACACGACGGGAAACGGGATCACGGCCACGCTGGTGGAGGGGCTCGAGCTCGTCCGGCGCACCCGGGCCTACCGGAAGGCGATGGCGTTAAAGGGCCGGATCCGCCTGGACATCGACATCGACGAGTCGCGTGAGCGCCGGCCTGATCGTTGACACCTCGGTCTGGATCGACTTCCTGGCCGGGGAGACGGTCCCCCTCCTGGAGGACGCGCTGGCCATCGGGAGCGTGGTCGTCCCGCCAGTGGTCGTGGCCGAGCTCGTGAGCGGCGCGCGGACCGACGCGGAGCGCGACGACCTGGTGTCGCTCCTCGAGGACATCGAGGTCCATCCGGCCGCACGCGAACACTGGGTGCGGGTCGGAGAACTCCGACGGGCGATGATCCGGGCCGGCCGCCCGGTGTCCACGCCCGACGCGCACGTGGCCCAGTGCGCGCTGGACCGGGACGCGCCGCTTCTCAGCCGTGATCGCGCGTTTCCGCGGATCGCGAGCGTCGTCCCGCTCCGGCTGGCCGACCCGGGCTGACGGGCCGGGGCGCGGGCCCTCCCGTACCTTCCCCCCATGATCGTCGTCACCGGAGGCACGGGGTTCGTCGGCGCGGAGATCCTGCGCCGGGCGAGCCGCCGGGGCTGGCGCGTCCGCGGCCTGGCCCGGCACCCCGAGCGCGCCGAGGCGCTGGGAAGGCTCCCCCACGTGGAGCTCTTCCGCGGCGACGTCTCCGAGCCGGACGAGCTCGACGAGGCGATGGAGGACGCGACCGCCGTCGTCCATCTGGTCGGGATCGTCGCCCCCACCAAGTCTCAGTCGTTCGAGGACGTCCACGTGCGGGGGACAAAGAACGTGCTGGCGGCCGCGCGCCGGGCGGGGATCCGCCGCTACGTCCACATGAGCGCGCTCGGCGTGGAGCGGGGCCGGGACGCCACCGAGTACGTCCGCACCAAGTGGGCGGCCGAGGAGGCCGTCCGCGCGGCCGGCCTCGCGCACACGATCTTCCGCCCGTCGCTGGTCTTCGGCCGCGACGGCGAGCTCACCCGCCGGCTCACCCTGCTCCTCCGCTGGAGCCCGGTCGTGCCCCTGCCGGGCGGTGGCCGCCAGCGGTTCCAGCCGGTGTGGGTGGGGGACGTGGCCGAGTGCTTCCTCCAGGCCGCCCGCGCGGAGTCGACGCCGCGGGAGCAGTACGAGGTGGGCGGGCCGGAAGTTCTGACCCTGGCGGAGATGGTCCGCGCGCTCGCCCGCGCCATGAACGCGCGGCGGCGCGTGATCGTCCCGGTACCGATGCCACTCGCGCGGGCCGGGGCGGCGGTCCTCGAGGCCGTCTGGCCCGGCGCACCGCCGGTCAGCCGGGAGCAGCTGACCATGCTGGAGCTCGGGAGCGAGGCCGACCCCGGGCAGATCGCCGTGCTCCGCTCCGATTTCGAGATCGAGCACGCCCGTCTGGAGGAGAAGGCCCGCGACTGGGCGGGCTCAGACTCTACAAAATGATTTGTAAGAGAAGGACATCGATGCGATTCGTCATTCCGCGCGCGACTGCGCTCGCCCCGTTCACGCGCGCTCTCGCCGGCGCTCCGCTCGCGCTGATCCTCGCCGCG
>DATLFF010000288.1:0-4489 GCA_035524915.1 Gemmatimonadota bacterium
GCCGACATCGAGAACATCGTGAACGAGGCGGCGCTCCTGGCGGCGCGGAAGAACCACGAGAAGGTCTCGATGGACGACTTCGAGGACGCCAAGGACAAGGTGATGATGGGGGCCGAGCGGAAGAGCCTCGTCATCTCCGACAGCGAGAAGCGCTCGATCGCCTACCACGAGGCGGGCCACGCGCTGGTGCGGATGAAGACGCCGGCGGCGGACCCGGTCCACAAGGTGACGATCATCCCCCGCGGCCGCGCGCTGGGCGTCACCCACTTCCTGCCGGTGGACGAGCGCCACATCTACACCCGGCAGTGGTGCCTGGATCAGCTGACCGCGCTCCTGGGCGGGCGCGCGGCCGAAGTGCTGGTGCTCAAGGAGATGACCACCGGCGCCGGCGACGACCTCCAGCGGGCCACCGACCTGGCGCGCCACATGGTGACCAAGTGGGGCATGAGCGAGAACCTCGGCCCCCTCACATGGGGGGACGAGCAGCAGCAGGTCTTCCTGGGGCGCGAGATCGCCCAGCATCGCGACTACTCCGAGGAGACCGCGCGGATGATCGACAAGGAGGTCAAGGAGATCGTCACCGCGGCCTTCGATCGCTCGGTCGCCGTCCTGGAGGAGAACGAGGACGCGCTCCACCGGCTGGCCGACGCGCTCCTGGAGCGGGAGATCCTGGACCACGAGGAGATCGAGATCCTGCTGGCCGGAGGCGAGCTTCCGCCCGAGCCGACGGAGGGCGCGACGGTGGACGAGACGATCGGTCCCGCGCGGGGCGCCGGCGACGACGCCGCGACCCCCGAAGTGTCCGCCGCCGTCCGGGCGCAGGGAGAGGCGCCCGACCGCACCGAGGCGGCGGCGGTGGACGGCCGCGAGGCGCGGCGCCCGCGCGAGGCGGCGGGCCGGCAGGAGCCGATGGTCCGGGCCGAGGACGAGCGGTTGCTGACCAGCGACTCGTAGCGTGGCGAGCGACCCTCCCCCCGCAGTTGATCCCCACCGGTAGGGAATCGCCCCCGCCGAGATGACCGCCCCGCCGTCCCCCGCCGTGGCCGCCGTCTGGCGCGCAGGGGGGCGCGACCTTCCTCTGGGGCGCGCGCCTCTCCTGATGGGCATCGTCAACGTCACGCCCGACTCCTTCAGCGATGGTGGACGATGGCTCGAGCCGGCGGCGGCCGTCGAGCGCGGGCTGGCCATGGTCGAGGAGGGCGCCGCGCTGCTGGACGTGGGGGGGGAGTCGACCCGGCCCGGCGCCGAGCCGGTGGAGGTGGCCGAGGAACTCGACCGGATCGGCCCGGTGATCGAGGCCCTCGCCGGCCGATCCGGCGTCCCCGTATCCGTCGACACCACCAAGCTCGAGGTGGCGCGCGGCGCGCTCGACGCCGGCGCTTCGATCGTGAACGACGTGAGCGCGCTCCGGTTCTCGCCGGGGATCGCGGCCCTGGCCGCCGAGCGCGGGGCGGGGCTGGTCCTCATGCACATGCGGGGGGACCCTCGCACCATGCAGGAGGATCCGCGCTACGCCGACCTGCACGGCGAGATCGGCGACGCGCTCGAGGCGGCCGCCCTCCGGGCCGAGGCGGCCGGCGTCCCGCGCGGCTCGATCCTGGTCGACCCGGGGATCGGGTTCGGCAAGAGCCTCGTCGACAACTGGCGGCTGATCGCCGGTGTCGGCGGGCTGGCGGCTCGCGGCTGGCCGGTCCTGATCGGCCACTCGCGGAAGTCGTTCACCGACCCCGCGCGGCGGCGGCCGCCGGCCGAGCGACTCCCGGAGTCCCTCGCCGCCGGAGTGCTGGCCGCGGTGGAAGGCGCCGCGGTCCTCCGGGTCCATGACGTGGAGGCGCACGCGCGGGCGCTCGAGATGGTCGACCACTGGCGAGAGGCCCGCGCGGCCGACGGGGAGGAGGGAGCGCCGTGATCGAGCACTGGTCGCGAATGGACTTCCTCCGTCCCGGACTCACCGACCTGATCGACATCGCCGTGGTCGCCTTCCTGGTCTACAAGCTGTTCACGCTGGTCAGCGGAACGCGCGCGCTTCAGATGCTGATGGGGTTCGTCGTGCTGTTCCTGGGCGCCTACATGGCCCAGCTCCTGAGCCTGGAGGCGCTGAACCGGATCTTCGAGGCCGGCCAGCTGGTGTGGATCATCGCCATCCTCATCGTGTTCCAGCCGGAGCTGCGATCCGCGCTGGCCCGGATCGGACGGACGCCGGTGCTGAAGTTCTTCGTCCGCATGGAGGAGAGCCCGGTGGTGGGCGAGGTCGTCAAGGCCGCGGCCCAGCTGAGCGAGGAGAAGCGGGGGGCGATCATCGCGATCCAGCGCGAGGTCGGGTTGATGGAGTACGTGGAGAGCGGCGTGCGCCTCCAGGCCCAGGTGTCGGCCGAGCTCCTGACCACGATCTTCGCGCCCTACACGCCGCTCCACGACGGCGCGGTGATCATCGAGGGCTCGAACATCGTGGCCGCGGCGTGCATCCTGCCGCTCACGCAGTTCCCGGTCTACGACGCGCAGATCGGCACCCGTCACCGGGCCGCGATCGGCCTCTCCGAGGAAACGGACGCGGTGGTCGTGGTGGTGAGCGAGGAGACAGGCTGGATCTCGCTCGCGGTGGGCGGCCGGCTCGAGAAGAACCTCTCCCCGGAGCAGCTCACCCAGCGGCTCCAGACGCTGACCCAGAGCGCGGCCCGGGCCTGAACCGGCAGTTGCCGGGGCCGCCCGGCGGCTCTAACTTTCTAGATTCCAACCCGAATCGCCCGCCCGACGAGAGGACTCTCCCCCGATGCGCACGATCAGCCGCGAACGCCTGCTGTACGCCGGAATCACCTTCCTGGTGGTGTTCGGCACGTACCTCTGGACGCTCGCGCCCACGCTCTCGTTCTGGGACGCCGGGGAGTTCATCGCCACCTCCTACATCCTCGGCATCCCGCACCCGCCGGGGACCCCGCTGTTCGTGCTGCTCGGCCACGTCTTCGGCCACCTGCCCCTGGGGCTGGGCTTCGCGGTGAAGCTGAACCTCATGTGCGCGCTGGCGTCGTCGGTCTCCGCCTTCCTGTACTTCTTGATCGTGGCCCAGGTGGTGGGACGGATCGACCGCGAGCGCGGATGGGGCCTCCCGGGGTGGCTGCTGAACGTGGCGGGGACGGCGGCGGTCTGCCTGGCCATGTGGGGACTGGCCATGTGGTACAACTCGACGGAAACCGAGGTCTACACGGTCGCCCACATGACGATTGCGCTCGCCACCTTCATCACGTTCTACTGGGCCGACCACTTGGAGGAGGGGAAGGACTGGAACCTGCTCCTGCTGGTCGTCTTCCTGATGGGCCTCTCGGTGGGCAACCACCTGATGGCGCTGCTCGTCATGCCGGCCATCGTGGTCTTCGTCCTGCTGGTGACGTGGGACACCTCGCGGGACTACGTGCTGAGCCTCCTGGTGGGGGTGGCGGGACTCTACCTGGCGGTGATGAAGGGGATCTCCATCGACGGCATCCTGGCCGGGGCCGATCCCGTCAACGGCGGGCCGATGGTGCTGGGCCTCCTGGTGCTGGGAGCGGGACTGTGGTGGATGCGCCGCACCGGAGCGCTGGTGTTCTTCGGCGCCGCGATCCTGTGCTTCCTGGCCGGCGCGTCCGTCCTGCTGTACCTGAAGATCCGGGCCGCCCACGACCCGGCGATCAACGAAGCGAACCCGCGGTCGTGGCTCGAGCTCCTCGCGGTCCTGGCCCGCAAGCAGTACGACGTGCGGCCGGTCTTCCCGCGCGCGACGGACTTCTTCCAGTACCAGCTCCCGCTCTACTTCGACTACCTGTTCGGCCAGATCGGGCCGTTCCAGTCCCGGGTGTCGAGCCAGTTCGGCCTGCCCGGGCTGTCGGTGCTGGTGTTCCTGGCGGCGATCGCGGGCTCGGTGTACCACTACCTGGCCGACCGCCGGACGTGGGTGTTCTTCCTGATCGTCTACCTGACGACCTCGCTCGGGCTGGTCCTGTATCTGAACTTCCCGCTCGGGAATTCGCAGGCGCTCGACGTCGACGTGCAGCAAGTGGTGAACCTGCAGGTGGCCCCCCAGGGCCGCGAGGTGCGGGAGCGGGAGTACTTCTTCCTCGTCTCCTACGTGTTCCTCGGGCTGTGGGCGGGGATCGGGATCTTCGCCCTGCTCGGGGAGACCTGGCGGCGGACGGTGGCGAAGGCGGGGGAGCTGCGGCCGCTGACGGGCGCGGCGGCGGCCGGCTTCGCGGCGGCTTTGCTCCTCGTTCCGCTCGCCGTGTTCGCCCTCAACTATGAGGAGGCGAACCGACGCGGCAACTACATCGCGCGCGACTTCGCGTACAACGTGCTGCAATCGCTGGAGCCCTACGCGATCCTCTTCACCAACGGCGACAACGACACGTTCCCCCTGTGGTACCTGCAGGAGGTCGAAGGCGTGCGGAACGACGTGGCGGTGGTGAACCTCGCCCTGCTGAACACGATCTGGTACATCGAGCAGCTCAGCGGGAAGCCGTTC
>DATLFF010000289.1:0-11868 GCA_035524915.1 Gemmatimonadota bacterium
CCCCGACGATGGCCGGGACGCGCTGCGCGACGCCGAGAGCCTGCTCGACCGGCTCGCCACCAAGGGCATCATCCATCCGAACGCCGCGGCGCGCCAGAAGTCCCGCCTGCACCGGCACGTCCAGAAGCTGGGCTAGCGGCACCCGACCCCCTAGCCGACCAGTCGCGAGGCCGCCCGCGGATAGGCGGCGACTCCGCACACGTCGAAGCCGGTGTGAGCGCACAGAACGGGCCCCAGCGGGGCGCGCCGCCAGAGGGTCGCGTTCCCCCGAGGCGCCGAGCGGACTCGCTCCTCCAGCATCCGTGCCGCCTCCTGCCCCTGCGGGCCGGCGTGCACGCATACCGCCCCCAGCGGCTCCTCGCGGCCGAAACGCTCTTCCACCAGCTCGGCCATCCGCTCCACCCGAGTGGTCTCCCCGATCACGCGCTCGACCAGCGCCAGACGGCCGTCCCGCATGGTGAGGATGGGCCGGTCCGCCTCGGTGGCCGCTCCGGTCCGCGGCATGCGCTCGAGCCGACCCCCCAGATAGAGGTAGTCCAGCGTGTAGACGGAGAAGTACACGAGCGAGCGCTCCACCAGCGACTCCAGCGCGGCCGCCACCTCGTCCACCCCCTCGCCCGCGGCCAGCCGGGCCTCGGCCTCGAGGCACAGGAGCCCCGTGGCCGCCCCCGCCAGCCGGGAATCCACGACCCGCACCCGGCCCTCTCCGTCCACCCGCCGGGCGGCCGCCCGGGCGTGCTCGACCGTCTGGCTCAGCTCCCCCGACAGGTGGACCGCGAGCACCCGCTCCGCCCCCTCGAGGAGCCCCTCGAACGTTTCCACGAAGGCGTCGATCGAAGGCGGCAGGGTGACCGGCGGAGCGTTCGCGTGCTGGAGCAGCTGGTGGAACTCCCCGGCCGAAAGCTCCGGCCCCTCGCGGTACGTTCGGCCGTCGATTTCCAGCTCGAGCGGCACCACGGTCCAGGACGAGCCCGGAGCGAGCGACTCGATCGCGGCGGTGGTGTCGGTGACGAGCGCGGTCCGGGGGCCGTTCACGCCGCGCTCCCGTCCAGCGTTTCGCGGACGATGTCGGCGATCCGCGCGCGCAGCGCGTCCTCCGGGTCGGCGTGGGCGGGGCCGCCACGCGGCTCCGGGTCGGTCACGATGCAGCCGGGGTTCCGCGGCCGCGCGCCGTAGGCGTCCAGCGCCATCAGCTGGTCGACCTCTCCGCGGGAGAGCCGGTGGACGCGGCCCAGGAGCCGTGCCACGAGCATCGACCGCGCGGCCTGCTCCAGCGACTCCATCGTGTCGATGGCGCGCGCCAGCGTCGGCGCGCAGGTGACGGCGCCGTGGTTGGCGAGGAGCAGGGCGTCGTGGGTGGCCACGTAGGGCGCGATCCGCTCGGGCAGCTCGGCCGTCGACGGGGTGCCGTACGGGACGATCGGCACGCGCCCCAGGGTCGCGATCACCTCGGGAACCACGCACTCGTCGAACGGGATCCCGGCGATGGCGAATCCGGTGGCCGTCGGCGGGTGGGCGTGGACCACCGCCCACACGTCGTTCCGCCGGCGATAGATCTCGAGATGGAGGAGCAGCTCGCTGGAGGGTCGGGCCCCGCCCGCCAGCGGGATGCCCGTCGGGTCGACGACCACCAGGTCGCCGGGCGAGAGGAGGCCCTTGCACGCACCCGAGGGGGTCGTCAGGATCCGTCCCGCGTCCAGCCGGACGCTCACGTTGCCCTCGGAGCCGGCCACGAGCCCGCGCGCCCACAGGCGCCGGCCCGCATCGACGATCTCCTCGCGCGCGCGCTCGATGGACTGCCCCGGCATGGCGCTGAATATGTCTCCTGCGACCGGAGGGCGAAACGCCGCGGCCCGCCTCAACCCTTCACCACGCCCATCGGCGCGAGCTCGACCACCCGCCGGCTCACCCCCGCTTCCTCCATCACCCGCGTCACGTCGGCCACGTCCTTGTAGGCGAAGGGCATCTCCTCCGCCACCGTGCGCATCCCCGTCGCCCGCACGATCACCCCCCGCGCCTCCATCTCGCCCAGGAGGTCGCGCCCGCGGGCCTCCTTCCTGGCGGCGGTCCGGCTCAGCCGGCGGCCCGCTCCGTGGCAGGTGGAGCCGAACGTCTCGACCATGGCCCCCGGAATCCCGGCGCACACGTAGGAGCGGCTCCCCATGCTGCCCGGGACGAGGACCGGCTGGCCGCTGGATCGATAGGCCGCGGGGACGTCCGGGTGGCCCGGCGGGAAGGCGCGGGTGGCTCCCTTGCGGTGCACGCAGACCTTCCGGTCCACTCCGTCCACCCGGTGGGTCTCGATCTTGGCGATGTTGTGGCAGACGTCGTAGACGAGGTCCATCCGGAGCTCTCCCGGGCCGATCCCGAGGACCCGCTGGAACGCCTCCCGCGTCTTGTGCAGCATGACCTGCCGGTTGCACCACGCGTAGTTGGCGGCGCACCGCATCGCTCCGAGGTAGTCCCGGCCCTCGTCCGAGTCGAGGGGAGCGGCCGCCAGCTGCACGTCCGGAAGGTCGTAGCCGTAATCCGCCAGCCGCGGCTTGATCCGCTTGATGTAGTCGTCGCAGATCTGGTAGCCGAAGCCGCGCGAGCCGGAGTGGATCATCACCACCACCTGGCCCGCGAAGAGGCCGAACGCGTTCGCCAGCGCCGGGTCGAGGACCCGCGACACCCGCTGGATCTCAAGGAAGTGGTTGCCGGAGCCGAGCGTCCCCACCTGCGAGAGCCCGCGACCCTTGGCGCGGTCGGACACCGCGTCCGGGTCCGCTCCCGCGATCCGGCCGTTCTCCTCGGTGTGGTCCAGGTCCCCAGGCGTGCCGAACCCCTCCTCGACCGCCCAGCGGGCCCCTTCGACGAGCATCCGCTCCTGGTCCGCACGGGAGAGCTTCCGGATCGAGCCCTCCGAGCCGACCCCGCTCGGCACCGCCTCGAAGAGCGCGTCGACGAGCGACCGCAGGCGGGCCGGCCCGAGCGCGTCGGCCTCGATGTCGCTCCGCGCCAGCCGAACGCCGCAGTTGATGTCGTAGCCCACGCCGCCCGGCGAGATCGCCCCGCCCTCCGCCTCGGTCGCGGCCACTCCCCCGATGGGGAAGCCGTACCCCCAGTGGATGTCCGGCATGGCCAGGGAGGCCCCCACGATCCCCGGCAGGCAGGCCACGTTCCGGACCTGCGCGAGGCTCTCGTCGCGCCGGATCTCGGCCATCATCTCGTCGGAGGCGTAGACCCGCCCGGGCACCCGCATCGGACCCTCGCGCGGGATCTCCCACACGTTCGGCCGCACTTTCTCGATCTGGATCTGGCCCATCATCCCCTCCCCCGCCGGGGCCGGCCCCCCGCTCAGACGTCGAAGATCACCCGGGCCTCCCACCCGCCGTCCGCGGCGGCCGCGAACTGGAGCTGGTGCCAGGTCACCGCCTTGAGCTCGCTCGCGCGCGCCACTTCCTCGGGCGGGAGGACCGTGCCCCGCACCCGCGCCCGGAAGTCGTCCGGCCGGTCGGAGTCGACCCGCGTCTCTAGGGCCACGAACCGCTCTTCCTCGAGGAGCCGGTAGATCGCCTCGCACCAGGCCTTCAGGAGCTCCGGCAGGTCGCGCTCGGAAAGCGCTACGGACCGTTCTTCGTCGGGGACCGCCGTCGGATCCTCGCCGAACAGCGCGCGGACGAGCCCCCGCTGGACGGCCTCCAGGACGGCCGCGGGAGTCGGACCGGTGAGGTCCAACCCCAGGTCGGCGGTGTGCTCGATCTCCCGGAACGTGCCGCGATCCACGGCGAAACGGTAGGTGGGGCCGGCCACTCCGCCAAGGCGGGGCCGGCGAGGGGGGTCAGGCCGCGCCGTCCCTCCGGAGTGGAGACGCCGCGGGCGGCGCGGAGGAGGAGTGGCGCTCGATCCGGTCCAGGAGCCGGTCCACCTGCGTGACCGCTCCGAGGGTCCGGTAGAGATGCCGCGCGTACTGCCATGTGGATACGGCCCGTTCGGTCTCCCCCCGGTCGAAGTAGAGCTGGCCGATCTGTTCCCACGTCTCGGCTTCGATCAGGGGCGCCCGGCCGCGGTCGCTCCGCGCCAGCGAGCGCCGGAACCAGTAGGTGGCTCCGACCGCGTCGCCGCGCGCCCGCGCCGCCGCGCCCAGCAGGCAGAGGGCGCCGGCGGCCACCGGCCCGTCGTCCAGCCGCTCGGCCAGCGACCAGGCCGCTTCGGCGAGCGAGTGCCCCTCGGCCGGCCGGCCCCGGTCGAGCTCCAGCCGGGCACGGTTGATCAAAACCTGGGCCGAGAACTCGACCTGTCCTTCGCGATCGCAATGGCCCTGAGCCGCGGTGTACGCCTCCACCGCCTCGACCCAGCGGGCCTGCGCCGTCAGCGCCAACCCCAGGTTGTTCCACGCCCGGGCCGCGTCGGGGTGCTCTCGCATGTCTTCGAATCGTGCGAGCGCCCGCCGGAAGCAGAGCTCGGCGCGCGCCGAGTCCCCGCGCGCCGCGTGCAGCGTGCCCTCGTTGTTGTCGATCTGGGCCAGGAGTTGGGGATCCCCGGCGGCCTCGGCGTGCGAGCGGGCGGCTTCGTAGTGGATCTCCGCCCCGCGCCAGTCTCCCCGCTGGAAGGCCGTAGCCGCGAGTCCCGTCTCCGCCAGCCCTAGCCGGCGCTCGTCCTGCAGCTCGCGGGCCGCCTCGCGGCTCTCGCGGTAGGCGGACGCCGCCTCCTCCCAGTCGGCCAGCGACAGGAGCGCGATCCCCACTCCCCGAAGGGCGTCGGCCCGGACCGCCGTCCCTTCCGCCGAAGCGTCGGCGAGCTCGACCGCCTCGCGGTACGCCCGCACGGCTTCGAGCGGCTGGTTCTCCATCCGGGCGGCGTTTCCCCGGAGAAGCGCGTGGCGCGCTCCGGCGATCCCGGGTCTCTCCTCGACCGTGGTCATTCCTTCGGATTCGGTCCCGCCTCGCACGCCGCCAGCGCCAGCGCGGCGAGCGACCAGACCAGCCTTCGCGTTCGAGCGCTCATCGTGCCTCCGAGCGGCCTGGTGTGGATTCCTCCGGACCCAGCGCGTACTGGACCGGCAACCCTTCCATGTGGTCCCAGTCCTCCGGATGCGGCAGCGCGGCGAACGCCCGCGCCAGCTCCTCGGGGCGCATGCCGCGCCGCTCCTCGGTGCGGAGGGCGACCTCGTCGGGCCCGTACGCCTCGCGGCGCGCGATCTCGACGAACAGCTCCGTGATCGTGGGGTCGCTCAGCGTGCCGGAGCTCATCTGGAGGTACGTGAGGGCCTGGTCGCGCGACCACGGTTCCCGGTAGGGCCGGGCCGTGGTCAGCGCGTCGAACACGTCCGCCACGAGCAGGATCCGGGCAGCCAGCGGGATCTCCTCCCCCGCGATGCCGTCGGGATAGCCGGTGCCGTCGAACCGCTCGTGGTGTCCGCGGACGGCCGCCTCCACGTCCCACGGCAGCTCGAACCGCTCCAGGTGCTCCACCCCGTACACCGGGTGGAGCCGGACCTGCTCGCGCTCCTCGTCGGTCAGGAGCCCTTCCTTGTTGAGGATCTTCTCGTCGATCCGGAGCTTGCCGATGTCGTGCAGGTAGCCCGCCACCAGGATCCCCTTCATCTCCTCGGATCCGAAGCCGAGGTCGCACGCGATGGCGACCGCGTACTCGGCCACGCGGGCGCTGTGGCCGTAGAGGTACGCGCCGCCACGCTCCTCCACCTCGCGCCCCAGCCGCTCGACCAGGTTGACGATGAGGCTCTCGAGGTCGTCGATCTTGCCCCGCAGGTCCTCCAGGTCGCGCGCCGCCTCGAGCCCACGGAACAGCTTGAGGCTTCGGCCGAGAGCCTCCAGCGCGCTCCGGTGGCGGCCGAAAGACAGTTGCAGCCGTCCGATCTCCCGCAGGGCCTCTGCCTCCGTGAGCGGGGCGCCCAGCTCGCGTCCCCGCCGCGCGGCGCGCTCGAAATGCGCCTCGGCGAGGGCGGGCTTGCCGCTCCGCAGGAAGATCTGGCCGTAATAGCGGTAGGCCTCCGCTGGCCCCAGCTTGTCCCCGGCCGCCGTCAGCCGCTCGACCGCCTCGTCGCACGATTCGCGCGCGTCGACCAGCCGCTCCGACTCGATGTATACCTCGGTGGCGTTGAGCGCGATCAGCCCCACCAGGGCATCGTCGTCCAGCTCGAGCGCGATCCGGCGCGCCGCCCGGTACGACCGGCGGGCCGATCCCCAACGCTCGAGGTCCGCGAACACCATCCCGATGTTATTGAGGGCACGAGCTTCGCCGGGGAGGTTGTCGATCCGGTGGAAGGCCCACCGGCCGCGGCGGTAGAAATCCAGCGCGCGGACCAGGTCTCCGCGCACGTTGGCCACCGCCCCCAGGTTGACCAGGGACGACGCCTCGCCGGGCCCGTACCCGAGCGCGCTCGAGGCGGCCAGCGCCTGGCCGAACCAGCGCTCGGCTTCGCGCAGCTGGCCCCGCTCGAACGAAGCGGCTCCCAGGACGTTCAGGAGCTCGGTGTGCTCGGTCGAGAGCCCCCGCGCCGGCGCCTGGAGGAGCGCGGCCGCTGCGCGGGCCTCGGCTACCGGCCAGCGGGCCTCGCGCAGGGCGTCCTTCGCGCGACCGACGAGGACCGCGGGAGGAAGGAGCCAGGCCGTCCTCGTCGGCCGGCTCGTCTTCCTCCCAGCGGGTCCCGGGGAGATCATGCCTTCCTCACCTGGTTCATCGTGCTAGACCGCCGCCGCGAGAGCCCGGCCCTGCGACTCCATGCGCACGGCCTCTATGCGCGATCCGAGCGCCAGCCAGCAGCGGCGCGCCTGCCGCAGCGCCTCGGCGGCCTCTTCGCTACGTCCCTCGTCCGAGCGCAGACGGCCCAGCTCTTCCCACGTCTCCGCCTCGGCCAGCGGCGCGCGACCCTCGGCGCTGCGCCGGAGCGCCTCGCCCAGGTACCGATCGGCTTCGAGGGACCGCCGCGCGGCTCGTGCCACCGTGCCCAGCAGGCACGAGGCGTCCGCGGCCAGCGGCATGTCTCCCATCCGCTCCGCGAACGCGGCCGCCGTGGTGGCCAGCGCGTGCGCCCGCAGCGGGTCGTCCGTCTTCAGCGCCAGTCGCGCCAGGTTGATCATCACCGTGGCGCCCAGTGCCAGGTCGCCCCGCCGCTTGCAGTCGACCAGCGCTTGCTCGAACAGGTCCTCGGCCTCGTCCCACTCCCCGGTTTCGGTGAGGACGATCCCCAGGTTGTTCATCGCCCGCGCGCCGCAGGGATCCTGGCGGGTTTCGTCGAAGTACTTCAGCGCCCGGCGGAAGTGCTCTTCGGCCCGCTGGCGCTGTCCACGGGCGGCCCACAGGGCGCCCTCGTTGTTCTCGATCCGCATGAGCAGCGAGACGTCCTCGACGGCTCCGGCGTGGACGCGTGCCGCGGCGTAGCGCCGCTCGGCGTCCTCCCAGTTGCCGCGCTCGAACTCCAGCGCTCCTCGCGCGTTCTCGGCCTGCGCCACTCGCCGTTCGTCGGCGATGCGCTCGGCGATCCAGCTGCTCTCGGCCAGGTCGCGGGCCCCTTCCTGCCACTCTCCCAACCGGATCCGCACGGTCGCCGCCCCTCGCAGGGCGTCGGCGCACGCCTCGGATTCCCCGTCCACGTCGCGCGCCATTCGTACGGCCGCTCCGTAGGCGTCTCGAGCCTGGCGCCATTGCTCCGTCCGCGAGGCCGCCTCCGCAAAGGCGATGGCCTGCCGCGGAGTCTTGACCCACTCTTCGCTCATCCGACTCTCCCTCGTGCCTTGGGTCGTGTCGTGATGCGGTCCGAATCGGACCGCGCGCTTCGGCATCTCGAGTGTGTCGACTACTCGATGCAGAGCGCGTAGCGCGAGAAGTGGTCGATGGCGACGGTGACGGTGTTGGTGAGCGGGTCGTACGTGCCCCCGACCACCTGCCAGTCGTCGACCGAGTCCGACGCGCCGGCGATCCTCAGCTGGCCGGGATCCAGGCCGTCCAGGTTCGCCTTGGCGGCCGAGATCGTGAGCGTGGCCGCGGGACTGAACGCGAGCCCGTTCGGGCCGAACTGGAAGGTCAGGTACCCGTCGTTGACGGCGTCCATCGTGATCGTCGCGTTGGGCACGCTGAGCGAGCCCGACTTCACGACGAGAGTGGCGTCATCGAGGGAGATGGTCGTCCCCGACTTGCCCTGGACCCGCTCGCCGGCGGCGGCGATCGACCGTCCGGAACGGAGCGGCACGAACGTCACACCGTTGACCGTCTTCAGGGCGGGGTTGGTGGTGGTCGGTTGCAGGGGCGCATCTCCGTTTTCGCACCCGGCAATGCCGAGCACGGCCACGGCGATGAGCACCCGGCGGAGGGGCTTTCTGAAGTCTTTCATTTGGGGCGACCTCCTCAGAGTTCGTTGATTCGGTTCTCGGGCGGCCCGGCCGTCCGTCCGGATGTTCCCGGCGAGGACCCGTCGGCTTTGCGCCCCCCACTCTCGCGGGGTTTGCCTTTTTCCGAGGATGTCGCTCACCGCCCCCGCATTTCGTGGGCGGCGCAGTATACCTATGCAATCCACGGACCACGTTTAGATGAAAATGTACAAAGTAAAGAGGGATAATGATTTACGTCGTATTCATGGGAACCTGGAACAGGAGGTCATCGGTGCGGATCGTAACAAAACGCTACGGTGTCAGGCGTCCAACATTATACCGTTTCGTTACAGCCTGATGCGGGGTCAGGGCGCGGCGGGCTCCTCGAGCTCGTACTTCTCGATCTTCCGCAGCAGGCGGGGGCGGCTGATCCCGAGTTCGCGGGCGGTCTGGGAGCGGTTCCACCCGTTGCGCTCCAGGACGTGGGCCACGATCCGGCGCTCGTACTCGTCGAACGCCACCCCCCCGGAGGGCAGGTCGATCACGAGGCGCTCCCCTCCGCCCCCGCTCTGCCGGCGAAGGCGGACGGCCGGCGACAGATCCTCGAGGCCGATCTCGGCCCCTTCCCCCAGAAGCACCGCTCGTTCGATCGTGTTCTTGAGCTCCCGCACGTTGCCCGGCCACGGGTACCCGCGCAGGAATTCGCGGGCCTCGCCCGTGAGCGCGCGGGGCGGCTTGCGGTACTGCTCGGCGTAGCGGCGGGCGAAGTGGTCGGCCAGGATCAGGACGTCGTCGGCCCGCTCCCGAAGCGGCGGAAGCTCCACCGCAACGACATTCAACCGATAGTAGAGATCACTTCGGAAAAGTCCTTGTGCTATAGCTTCTTCCAGGTTCTTGCTCGTGGCCGCGATGATGTGCATCACGACCTCGATCTCCTTGGTTCCGCCGAGTCGACGGAACCGCTTCGTCTCGATCGCGCGGAGGAGCTTTCCCTGGAGCGCCAGCGACATGTCGCCGAGCTCGTCGAGGAAGAGCGTGCCCCCGTGGGCCAGCTGGAGGAGCCCCGCCTTGGCCGTCCGGGCGTCGGTGAAGGCGCCGGCCTCGTAGCCGAACAACTCGGCCTCCAGCAGGGTCTCGGGGATGGCGGTGCAGTTCACTTCGATGAACGGCTGGTCGTGGCGGGTGGACTGGTAGTGGACGGCCCGGGCGATCAGCTCCTTGCCGGTGCCGGTGTCGCCCCGGATCAGGACCGTGCTGGCCCCCGAGTCGATCACCTTCCGCACTACGTCCAGCACCTCGCGCATCGCCTCGCAGCGGGCCACGATGTCGGGGAAGCCGGGGAGGGTCTGAAGACGGCTCTCGCGCGCGGGGGCGGCCTCGCCCACGACCTCCGCGATCGCCGCCACGACGCGCTCTCGGTCCCGCGGGAGCGCGAAGTAGTCGGTGGCCCCACCGGTCAGGGCCCGAACGGCCGAGTCGGCCGTCGGCTCCCGGGTGACGGCCGCGATCCGAGGCCGGGAGTCCAGCGCCGAGAGCCCCCGGAGCACGCGCTCGAGGCCGCCGCCGACATAGTCGATGTCCAGGAGCACGAACATGGGAGTGGCGGTCACACCGTCCTCGCCGGGAACCGCCTCGGGCCGGACGAAGAAGCATTCGACCCGATCCTCCCCCGGGATCAGATCGAGGTACTCCGCCGCGGGACCGTACACGACCACGTGGATGCGCTCGTTCAAGGGGCGCCTCTCGGGGACCGGGGGGAGCGCTCGGCCGCGCCGTACTCGGGGGGGTGCACGGAAACCATATAACGTTTCATGACACCGTGGTCAAGTCGGCCCCCAGCCCCCGCCGCCGGGGGTCTCGACTTCCAGCCGGTCCCCGGGGGCAAGTCGGAAGGCCGCCTTGGCCGGCAGGCGCTCCTCCCGACCGTCCGCCCGAAGCACGCGGTCCGCGCCGGGCGCGCCGGGGGCGCCGCCCGCCAGTCCCCAGGGACCGCGGGCCCGGCGATCGGCCAGCAGCGTCCCCTCGAGCGGGGCCAGCGCTTCGATCTCCCGGACCAGCCCGTCACCGCCGGGGTGGCGGCCGGCTCCGCCACTGCCGGCGCGGCGGGCGTAGCAGCGGACGCGGACCGGGAGCGCGCGCTCGAGCGCCTCGATAGGGGAGTTCCGGCTGTTCGTCATGTGGGTGTGGACGCCGGAGGCCCCGGGGCCGTCCGGGTGGCCTCCCGCGCCGCCCGCCACGGTCTCGTAGTAGGTGACCGCGCGCCCGGTTCGGTCGCGGCCGCCCAGGGCCAGGTTGTTCATGGTCCCCTGGCTGGCGGCCGGGATCGTCTCCGGCAGCACCGGCGCCAGGGCGCCGAGGATCGTGTCGGTCAGGCGCTGGCTGGTCTCCACGTTTCCCGCCGCCACCGCCGAGCCCCTGGGCGGGTCGAGGAGCGAGCCCCGCGGAACGACGATCTCGACCGGCTCGAGGATCCCGTCGTTGGCCGGCGCGGCCTCGTCCAGAAGCGCCCGGAGCACGTAGAAGACCGCGCTCCGGACGATCGCCGGGACGGCGTTCACCGGCCCCGCGACCGCCGGGGAGGTGCCGGTGAAGTCGAACACCGCCCGCTCCCCCGAGATCTCGACCCGCACGCGGATCCAGACGGGTCCGCTTCCGAAGCCGTCGTCGTCGAGCGCGTCCTCGAACTCGAGGCCGCCGTCGGGGAGCCCGGCGAGGAGCGCGCGGACGGCGCGCGCGCTGTAGGCCACCAGCTCGGCGCCCATCCGCTCGATCCGATCCCGCCCGTGGCGCTCGACCAGCGCGCGGAGCCGCCGCTCGCCGGTGGCGAGGGCGGCCAGCTGGGCGGCGAGGTCCCCCTCCCGCTCCTCCGGCGTCCGGACGTTGGCGAGGAGGTGCCGCCACGTGGCCCCCACGGGCCGGCCGGCAGCCACCAGCCGGACGGGCGGAAGCACCACGCCCTCCTCCCACAGGTCGGTCGAGAGCGGCATCGAGCCCGCCGAGCGCCCCCCCACGTCGGCGTGGTGGGCCCGGTCGGCCAGGAAGAAGGCGGGACGGCGGTCACCCTCCAGCCACACCCCCTGCACGAGCGTCAGGTCCGGCAGGTGGGTCCCGCCCGCGCCCGGGTCGTTCACGATCGCCACGTCGCCCGGGCCCAGCTCGAGCGCGGAGCGCACTGCGGCCACGGCCAGCGGCATGGACCCCAGGTGGACCGGCATGTGGTCCCCCATGGCGAGGGCCCGGCCGGCCCCGTCGTAGAGGGCGCACGAGTGGTCCCGCCGCTCCACCACGTTGGGGGAGTGGGCCGTCCGCTGGAGGACCACCGCCATCTCCTCGGTCAGCGCCACGAACAGGTCGCGGAAAACGCCCAGGTCGAGCGGCGGGGAGGCCCTCTCGGTCCCGGGCGTGCCTGCCGGCGTCCGTGGCCCGGTCACGGGGCCGCATCGAGCAGGAGGTCGCCGTGCGGCCCCACGCTCCACGTCCAGCCGGGCGGCACCAGCGCGGTCGCGTGGGCGCCGAAGACGACGGCCGGCTCGCGGCTCTCGCGCCCGGCCGGGAG
>DATLFF010000290.1:0-2301 GCA_035524915.1 Gemmatimonadota bacterium
GAGGTGGTTCCAGGTCCCCGCCGCCGCGGCCACACCCGCGAGGAGAAGAAGACCCCCCACCAGACCCCACCCCATGAGCCAGTCGAACCGGTCGTTCCGCCACCCCTCGATCGCGCTCGCCAGGGACCATGCCCCCATGGCGATCAAGAGGAGGCCGATCCCGCCCCCGATGGCCATCACGACGCTCCTGTTCATGCCGGCCCGGTTCCGCGGTGAAACGTGATTCCGGCCCCCGTAGTCGCCTCGCGGAGGCCCGTGGTTCGACGTGCGAATATAGGGTCGGCCGGGCCGGCGCCGAAAGGCGGCGTTGCGCCCGGCACCGGCAGGCTGCGTTGCGCCCGGCACCGGCACGCGGCGTTGCGCCCGGCACCGGCTTTGCACATCCTCCGCCTCCCCGGCCATCCCGACTTCCGCAGGAGCTCGACATGGGCATCGCGCTGCCGCCGTTCCCCCAGGGCACGAGGGTCCGCGTGCGACGCGCCGACCTTCCCCTGGACCCCGACCTGGCCGGTCGGGAGGGCGTCGTCGTGCACGTCACGCCGTACGAGGAGGAGCGCGCCGGGGTGCTGCTGGACGGCGAGACCGACGCGCGCTTCTTCGGAGCCGCGGAGCTGGTCGAGGTGGAGCGTCCCACCCTCGACCCCGCACGGGCCGCGGGGCGGGCCAGGCTGGCACGGCCGTGAGCGCGTCCAGACCGGCGTCCACGGACCGGGCCGACGTGGCTCCGCGGACCCCCTTGCTGCGGGGCGGACGGGAGACGGCGCCGGGTTCGCTCGAGGGTGCGCGGACGGCGCCGGGTCCGCCCGACGCTTGGCGGACGGCGCCGAGCCCGCCCGACGCTTCGCGGACGGCGCCGGGTCCACGCGGTGCTTCGCGCGCGGCGCCGGGCTCCCCCGACGCCCCGCGCAGCGTTCCGGAAGCGCGCGAGGCGATCGCCGCGACGCGGGAGCGGCTCTCCCGCACGGCCGACCTGCTGAAGCGGAAGCTGGACGTGGAGAAGGACCGCCTCGGCCGTCGCCTGGACCTCGCGACGAAGCTGCGGCGCGCGATCGCCGGACGCGAGGCGCTCGCCGCGGCCGGCGCGCTCGCGGCCGGACTGCTGCTCGCGCTGGCGGGCCGCGGGAAGCGCCTCGACCGGGACGACAGGAAGGCGCTCCGCGACTGGTCGAAGCACCGCGAGCGGGTGCTGGCGGCGCTGGAGGAGCTGGAGGAGGAAGACTAGCGGGACCGGACGTGGCGGAGGAGCGGGCCGGCGGCGATCCCGCCGGCCGGCCCGGTCCCCGGCCGATCCGGCGCGCTCGCTGGCCGGGTGCGACCCTTCGGCCGCGGCCGAAGGCCGCGGCCCCCCTTCGGCGACCGCCGGCCGCGGCCCTCCTTCGGCGGCCGCCGGCCGCTTAGACGCGCTCGACCACCGCCGCCCTCCGGTACAGCTCGAGCACGCCGTCCCAGCCGCCGTCGTAGTCAGCCCGCATCGCGGCCGCCTTCTCGCCGAAGACGTGCCAGTCCTTGTGCTCCAGCCGCACCGCCGTCGCGCCCTCGCCGTCCGCGGCGAAGGTCACCTCGACCTCCTGCCCGGTGTCGGCGTCGCGCCCCGGAAACCAGCGGAACGCCACGCGCTCGGGCGGCTGCCACGCGGTGACCGAGCCCCAGGGCAGCTCCCGGCCTGCACAACTGACCACTCGTGGCCACGTCGGAGCGCGGTTTGTCGATTCGACACCTCTGAGGTGCACAACTGACCACTCGTGGCCCGGTCGAGGCGCGGTTTGTCGATTTTGCACCTCAGGGGTGCACAACTGACCACTCGTGGGCGGGTCGGGGCGCGATTTGTCGATTTTGCATCGCGGATTCGGTCGCGTTTAACACCGCTTGGGGCGGACGTCACCGTAGGAAGCGGGAGAGGGCGCTAGGCGCCCCGACTTTCCTTCTAGATGCGCCAGAGGCACGTGGAGGAGAGGGGAGGAGCGAACGTCGCGGGAGCGGACGTGTGGCGGAGAAGCGGCAGCGGACGTGGCGGAGGCGGACGTGGTGGAGGAGCGGGAGCGAACGTGGCGGGAGCGAACGTGGCGGGAGCGGGCGTGGCGGAGGAACGGGCCGGCGGACGATCGTGCCCCGCCGGCCCGCTGCCTCCCGCGCCGATCAGAACGGCAGGTCGTCGTCCGGCTGGAAGGTCGACTCCGGGGTCGGCGAGCGCGCCGGCTCCGCCTCGCCGCGCCAGCCCGAGGAGGAGGAGGCATCCTGGCTGGCGCCGCCGGCGCCCAGCATCACCATGTCGCGCACGACGATGTCGGTCCAGTAGCGGGT
>DATLFF010000291.1:0-3805 GCA_035524915.1 Gemmatimonadota bacterium
TCGCCCTCCTTGTCGCGTCCCGGCTCGAGGTTGTCGGTGATCTGGATCCACTTCAGGGTGACGCGGACGGGTGCAGGCATCGGACGCTCCAAGGCACGAGGACGGGATGCGGAATCCGGATGCAGGTTTTTACCGCGCCGCTGCCTCCCCTGTCAAGGGAGCCCGAGCGGGCGCAGACCCTGGATCCGGGCCGCCAGCGCGAGCACGCCCTCCTCGTCGCGCGGCCGCCCCAGCACCTGGAGACCGACCGGGAGGCCGCCGACGTCCAGCCCCGCGGGGACGGACGCCACCGGCAGCGCCGCCAGGTTGAGGACGAACGTGGGGGCGATCCAGTCCACGTACGTCTCCATCGCCCGGCCGGCGACGGTCTCCGGATAATTCTGCTCGACCGGGAACGGCGGAACGGCCATGGTCGGGGTGAGGAGGGCGTCGTGCCGCTCGAACAGCGCGCGGAATTCGTCCCGGATCCGCGCCCGCGCGGCTTCGGCGCGGGCCAGGTCGCTCGTCGTCACGTCGAGGCCCGCCCGGACGTTGTTCCGGACGTTCACCCCGAGCTCCTCCACCCGGTCCATCCGCGGGAGCATGTGGGCCACGAACCAGAGGCCCCGGAGCGCCAGGAAGGCGTCCCGGCCGAACGCGAGGTCGAGCGCGACCTCCTCGACCTCGTGGCCGTCGTCGGCGAGGGCGTCGACCGCCTCGCGGCAGACCCGGAGGACGTCTTCGTCCACGCCGATCCGGACCGGATCGGGACACCAGGCGACCCTCAGTCGCCCGGCCGGGCCCGCCTCCACCGCAGCCGGAAGATCCCGGCCGGCAACGGGCTGGGAGAGGGGGTGCCACTCGTCGGGCCCCATCGTGGCCTGGAGCGCGAGCGCCACGTCGACCGCAGTCCGGCCCAGGAAGCCGGTCACCTGGTGGGTGTCCCAGAGCCAGTCTGTGGGCCACGTCGGGATCAGCCCCACCGAGGGTCGGAGCCCGACCACGCCGCAGAAGGACGCCGGAATCCGGAGAGATCCCCCCAAGTCCGTCCCCTCGGCCAGCGCGATCATGCCGGAGGCGAGGGCCGCCGCGCCGCCGCCGGTCGACCCGCCGGCGCTCTTCGACGGGTCCCACGGGTTCCGGGTGCGGCCGAACACGTCGTTGAAGGTGTTGCCGCCGGCGGCGAACTCGGGGGTGTTGGTCTTGCCGAGGATCACGGCGCCGGCCGCGCGGAGGCGTTGGACCACAAGGGCGTCTTCCACGGGCACGTGGTCGGCGTAGAGAGGGGAGCCGTAGGTCGTCCGGAGCCCGCCGACGGGCGTCACGTCCTTGATCCCGACCGGGAGGCCGCACAGGGGCCCGGGGTCCTCCCGCCGCGCGAGTCGCGCCTCGAGGTCGCGCGCGTCGTCGAGCGCGCGCTCGTTCACCGTCACGACGGCGTTCAGGACCGGGTTTGCGGACTCGAGCCGGGCGAGGCACGCCTCCACGACGTCGACCGGCGAGATCTCGCCGGCGTCGATTCGCCGCCGGATCTCGACGGCCGGGAGATCGGGGAGCCTCACCCCTCCTCGACGAACGCGAGCACGCGCGCGAACGCGGCCTCGCCCCCCCGGAACAGCCACGGGAAGCAGCCGATCACGAGCCGCCGGTTCTGGAGCTCGGGGGCGTGGATCGAGCCGCCCAGGTTCTCCATGTGCATGCAGTCGTGGACGAAGAGCGCGTTGTGGGTGAGCTGGTAGTGGTCCTCGGGGAAGAGCTCGGCCACCGCCTCAGGTCCGCCGAACCTGCGCTCGGCGATCTTCCGCACGCGGTCGCAGTGGCCGAAGGTGCCCTTCCCGAGGAACCGGCCGATCGGGAGGTTCATGGGGTGGTCGGTGGAGACCGCGTCGACTCCCCAGATCTTGATCTCCTTGTCGATCAGCCACTGCACCATGTCGGGATGGGCCCCCGGATGGAGCTGGATGTAGCGCTCCTCGTCGGGCGTCTCGCCGAACTGGCCGTAGCGGCTCCAGCCGGTGTGGAGGACGAGGAGATCACCGTTTCTGACCTCCACGCGATCCTCGATCATCTTCGGCGTGTACACGGCCAGGTCGCCCATCTCGTCCCGCAGGTCCACGATCACGCCGGGTCCGTAGAGCCACTCGAGCGGGATCTGGTCGATCGTCTTCCCGTTCGTGACGAAGTGGCGCGGGGCGTCGAGGTGCGTCCCGATGTGGTTCGAGGTCTGGATGTACTGGGCGTTCACCCCGTGCTCGGACTTCCGCTTGAAGTACTTGACCTCGAACGGGGGGTAGTACGGCCAGAACGAGACCGTCTGGTCGAGCGGCTGCGACAGGTCGTAGGGCTTCACTCTTCCTCCTTCGTCTCGGATGCGCCGGTGGCGGGCGCTTCGAACCACCCGCGCACGGTCGGCTTGGTCACCTTTCCCATCGCGTTACGCGGGAGCGCGCGGACGAGGAGCACCCGGGCCGGCGCCTTGTACGGCGCCAGTCGCTCCTTCGCCCAGGCGCGGAGCGCGTCGGGTTCGAGGGCGGCGCCCGGGGCCGCCACCACCGCCGCGCACACGCGCTCTCCCCATTCGGGGTCGGGGGCGCCCACGACCGCGCACTCGGCCACCTCCGGATGGGCGAGGAGCGCGTCCTCGATCTCCAGCGCCGACACCTTGTAGCCCCCCGTCTTCAGGATGTCCACCGAGCTCCGCCCGAGGATCCGCCAGTAGCCGCGCTCCACCACCGCCTCGTCGCCCGTCCGGAACCAGCCGTCGCGGAACGCCCGGGTGGTCTCCTCGGGACGATTCAGGTACTCGGTGAAGACGGCGGGGCCGGCGATCTCGATCCCGCCCGGAGCGCCCTCGGCGACCGGGTCGCCGGATTCGTCCACCAGCCGCGCCCTCACAGCAGGTAGCGGGACCCCCACGGTACCCGGGCGGCGCTCCCCGTCGAGCGGGTTCGACAGCGCCATCCCGATTTCGGTCATCCCGTACCGCTCGAGGAGCGCGTGGCCGGCGATCTCTCGCCACCGCTCGAAGACGGTCACCGGGAGCGCGGCCGAGCCCGAGATCATGACCCGCTGGCCCGCGGCCGCCGCGGTCCACGCCGCACGCGTCTCCGGCGGCGCCTCCTCCCACGCGCGGATCAGCCGCACGTACATCGTGGGGACCCCCATGAAGAGCGTGACCGGCCGCGCGGCGAACGCGGCCCACGCCTCGGACGCGTCGAAGCGGGCCAGGTGGTCGCAGGTCGCCCCCGCCCGGAGCGCGCACAGCAGTCCGTTCACGATCCCGTGGGTGTGGTGGAGCGGGAGCGCGTGGAGGAGCCGGTCGTCGGGGCTCCACGCCCACGCTTCGACCAGCGAGCCGACCTGCGCCTCCAGGTGGGCGTGGGTCAGGACGACTCCCTTGGGGCGGCTGGTGGTGCCGCTCGTGTAGAGGACCAGCGCGGCGTCGGCCGCGGCCGGCGGCGCGGCCTCCTCGCCGGCGGGTCCCTCGAGGTCGACGGGCAGGACCCGGGCGCCGGCCGTCCCGGCGGGGCGCTCCAGCGTTCGCGCCCGTCCCTCTCCCGCCAGCGCGGCCACCGCGCCCGAGTCGCCGAGGACGTGCGCCAGCTCGGGCGGGGGGTGCGCGGGGGAGAGCGGCACGGCGACCGCCCCGGCGCGCCAGGTTCCGAGGAGCGCGGCGGTGTACTCGAGACCCGGCGTGACGAGCAGGGCGACCCGCTCGCCCTTTCCCACGCCGGCCGCGCGGAGACGGGCGGCCACGGCCGCCGACGCCGAGAGCACCCGCCCGTAGCCGTGCTCGCCCCGCGCATCGACCAGGGCCACGCGCGCG
>DATLFF010000292.1:0-2612 GCA_035524915.1 Gemmatimonadota bacterium
GCGGATGGTGATCGTCGTCGCCGGCGACCGGGAACGGATCCAGGAGCAGGTGGAGCCGTACGGCGAAGTGGTGGTGGAGGGCGAGAGCCCGACCCCCACGCTGCAGCGTGAGTAGGGACCCGAGCCGTCAGTCCGACGCCAGTCGGGGGTCGACCTCGGCCGTGGTCTGCATCGCCTCGCGGACCACCCAGCGGAGGCGGCCCGCCTCGTCGAAGCCGAGCTCGGTCGCCGCCGGCGCCGGGCGGCAGGCGGGGTCGGCGTCCCGCGGCGGATCGTCGGGCGGGGCCCGGTCCGAGTAGACCCACCGCTCGGCGGTGGCGGCCTCGACCGCGGCGGCGCCGACCCCCTCCGGCAGCCGGACGTGGCCGATGGACGCGGACGCGCAGATCCGGTTGGGGCGCCCCAGGACGGAGACGACGGAGTCCGCCGGCGTTCCCCACTCCAGGCGATCGAGCCCCTCCCGGAACGACCCCACCGGAACGCACAGCGTGCGCAGCGCGGCGATCACGGCGGCGGCGGCGACCAGCCCGATCGCGAGCTTCGTCCCGCTCCTCACGGCTTCGTTCCGCCGCTCACGGCCTCGTCCCGCTCTTCACGGCCCTGGCGCTCCACCCTTCGCCGCGGCGCCGCGGTGGCCGATCGGGATCACGAACCGCCGTCCGTGACGCTCAGCCCCTCGATCCGCTCGAGCGCGGGCCGCTCGAGCTCGGGGGCCGGGACCAGGCGCGGACCGTCGTCCCACTTCCACACCTGCACGCCCCACTGCAGCCGGGGCGTCAGCGCGTTCGGGTCCTGGCGCCCCACCGCGGCGGCGACCTCCACCTGTCCGTCCCCGTCGAGGTCCACGAGGCCCAGGTCGAAGATGCGATCGGGGGTCCGACCGTCGGGAAACAGCGCCGGTTCGGCCCCCCCGGCCCCGACGGCCACCACCGGCTCGACGCGCCCGTCGGGCGCGACCCGGAAGAACCCCAGCGTCTGGACGGGGTTCTCGGGGACGGGGATCGAGATCAACAGGATCGGGCGGTCCCCGACGTCGACGATCTCCGAGAGCTCGGGACCGCGCCGGATCCCCTTCCACGATTCGAGCCCGAGAACGCCCGGGGCGATCAGCGGCTCGGTGGCGGTGGCGGCGTACTCCCCGGCGCGGTTGCGCACCACGAGCGCGCTCGGCTCCGAGCTCCCGGAGACGTACAAGGCGATCGACTCGGGGACCGGATCCCCCAGCAGGTTGGCCGAGAACGCGCCGCCGGCCAGGAGCTGGCTCCCGGGCGGGGCGCCCCGCGCCAGCGCCTCGACCTGGTCCTCGACCACCAGCGATCCCCCGTGGAGTTCCCACATCCACGCCAGGCCTCCGTCGGGCTCCCGGCCGGCGGAGACCAGGAGCCGCAGGCGCGTTTCCGTCATCCAGTCCTGGATCCGGACGCTCCGGTCCCGGCGCTCGAGCCACGACAGGACCGGGTGGCGGGCGGCCCGGCCGATCCGCAGGTCGTACGCCCCGACCGTCGTCACGCCGTCCGGGCCGGTGGCCTGCCAGATCGCGAACCGCCCGTCGGGGGACCACTCGAGGCGACCGATCGCGGCGCCGGGAAGGGCGGTGACGAGCCGAGCCGACTGGCGCGCCCGGTTCCAGACGCCGACCACCGGGGTCTCGCCGGCGGTCGCGAAACCGACGTGGAGGGAATCGGGCGAGATCGCCGCGGTCCCGAACCGCGCTTCGCGGAGATCCGTGTCGCCGGGCCCGCGGTCGGGGAGCCGCTCGATCGTCACCACCGCCTGGCCGTCGAGCCGCACCGCGGTGGAGTCGTCGCTGATGGAGAAGCCGGGCGGGGCCGGAACGGTGTCCGCGTCGGACGCGGCCGGCGGATCGGAACCGGGGAGGATCGACACCCACGCCTTGCGATCCTGCTCGCTGCAGCCCGCCCCGAGCAGGAGCGCGATTCCCACCGCCGCCAGCCGCGGGTCGGCCGCCCGGCTCATGACCCTAGTAGGCCCCGGCCTTGAGCAGGTCGCGGGCGATCACGATCCGCTGGATCTCGTTGGTGCCCTCGAAGATCCGGTTGATCCGGCTGTCCCGGTAGAACCGCTCGGGCCACATCTCGGCCGAGTACCCCATCCCGCCGTGGAGCTGGACGGCCTTGTCGACGATCCGATCGAGCGCCTCGCTGCAGAACATCTTGCAGATCGCCGACTGGCGGGAGAACCGCATGCCCCGGTCGCACATCCACGCGGTGCGGTAGACGATCGACTCCATGGCGTACGTCTCGGCCGCCATCTCGGCGAGCATGAACTGGATCGCCTGGAACTCCTGGATCTTGCGCCCGAACGCCTCGCGCTGCCCGGCGTAGGCGATCGATCGGTCGATGGCGTCCTTGGCGGTCCCGAGCGTCGAGGCGGCGAGCCCCAGGCGTCCCACGTCGAGGACGCCGAACGCGATCTTCGCCCCCTCGCCGACCTTCCCCAGCAGGTTCTCGGCCGGGACCTCCATGTCCTCGAAGATCAGCTCGACGGTGTTCGAGCCGCGGATCCCCATCTTCTCCTCGACCTTTCCGACGCGGAACCCCGGGAACCCTTTCTCGATCACGAACGCGGCCGGGCCCGACACTTCCTCGCCC
>DATLFF010000293.1:0-3332 GCA_035524915.1 Gemmatimonadota bacterium
GCGGGCGCGGGCTCGATCCACGCCCCGAGTCCGTCCTCGGCCTTCAGACGCTCGATCACGCCGCGAAATTTCTCCATCGGGAAGACGTGGGGTCCGATGTCGGCGTACGAGGCGGGAGACCAGACGATGTGGGCGTCGAGCCGCGGCATCCGCCGATTCTACCGGCCGCCGCGGGGACGGGTCCAGCAGCGCGGCGTCGCCGGCCGGAGCGCTTCCCGCGGGCCGCCGCCGGCCGCGGCATCTCGGGCGACGGCCCGTCGCCGCCCGGGCCGTATATTGGCCCCGATGACCCTCGCGCGTGGATCCGTCGTCGCGGCGATCTCTCTCGCCGCCGTCCTCCTTCCCGACCCGGCGCGCGCCCAGGAGGCCGGCACGCGGGCCGAGGAGCGCGCACGGATGGTCCGGGGGCAGATCGCCGGGCGCGGGATCGAGGACCAGCCGGTTCTGGGGGCGATGCTCGCCGTCCCCCGCCACGAGTTCGTGCCCGAGCGCCACCGCGACGTCGCCTACGCCGACCGACCGCTGCCGATCGGCGAGGGGCAGACGATCAGCCAGCCCTACGTCGTGGCGCTCATGACCGAGCTCCTCCGGCTCGAGCCGGGGGATCGCGTCCTCGAAGTGGGGACCGGCTCGGGCTACCAGGCGGCGGTCGCCAGCCACCTCGCCGATTCGGTGTTCACGATCGAGATCTTCGAGACCCTCGCGGCGTCCGCCGCCGGACGGCTGGAGCGGCTGGGCTACCGGAACGTCGTGGCGCGTCAGGGCGACGGCTACCACGGCTGGCCCGAGAAGGGGCCGTTCGACGCGATCGTCGTGACCGCGGCGGCCGGCCACGTCCCGCCCCCTCTCGTCCAGCAACTCGCCCCGAACGGGCGGATGGTGATCCCCGTGGGCGGCGCCTTCCAGGTCCAGCAGCTCGTCCTGGTGGAGAAGGCGCCCGACGGGAGCGTGACGACGCGGAGCCTCCTGCCGGTCCGGTTCGTCCCGCTCCTCGGCCACTGATCCCCCGGCCCCGGCCCCTCCACGTCTCGCTGGCCGCGATCTCGGCGGCGGCCCTCGCCTACGAGATCGCGCTCGTCCACCTCCTGTCGATCGTCCACTGGACCCACTTCGCCGCGCTCGTGATCAGCCTCGCCCTCCTGGGTTTCGGCGCGAGCGGGAGCTTCCTGGCGCTGGCGCGGGGCCTCGTGGCGGGCCGCGAGCGGTCGGGCTACGCGTGGGCGGTGCTCCTCGCCGTCCTGTCGTTCGATCCCGCCTGGCGCCTGGCGGCGGCGATTCCGTTCGACGCCTTCGAGCTGCTCGCCGTCCCACGGCAGGTCGTCTGGCTCTCGGCCACGTACCTGGTGCTGGCCGTCCCGTTCTTCCTGGTCGGCCTCGCGGTCGCGCTCGCGTTCCTGGAGGAACCCCGCGGGATCGCCCGGGTCTACGCCGCCAACCTGGCCGGCTCGGGCGCGGGGGTCGCGCTGGGACTCGCCCTCCTGTCCACGCTTCCGGCGGGACGGCTGCCGTTGGCGGTCGCCGGGGTCGGCTCGCTCGCCCTGGCGCCGCTCCACCGCCGTCTCCGGGCCGCGCCTCTCGTCGCGCTCGCGCTCGCCTTGCTGATGCCGGAGTCGCCGGTGCCGATGTCCGCCTACAAGGAGGGGAGCATGGCGCTCCGGCAGCCGGAAGCCCGGCTCCTCCACCGGCAGGACGGGCCGCTGGGACGGCTCGACCTCGTGGCTGCGCCCGCTCTCCGATACCTGCCGGGCGCGAGCCTCGCGCTCGAGCGGCCGGTCCCCCCGCGGCCGGTCCTCTACCGGGACGGCCAGCCGGTGGGCCCGATCTCGGCCCCCGCCGACACGGCGCTCTACGCGATGACGCCCGCCGCCGCGGCGTTCGCCCTCCCCGGCCGGCCGGCCGGGCGGGTGGCGGTGGTGGGGCTCGGGGGCGGCGGGATCGTGCGCCTCGCGCACGCGCGGGGGGCGGAGTCGATCACGGTGGTGGACGCCGACGGCCGGATCGATCCCCTCCTTCCCCCCGGGGTCCTGGGTCCCCACGTGCGCCGCGAGCGGCTCGCCCCGCGCGGGTGGCTCCGATCCACCGCGGGGGGCTACGACCGGATCCTCCTCGCCGAGCCGGGCTCGCTGGCCGGCGAGGCGACGGGGATGGCCGCGGCGGGCGAGGGGTACCTCTTCACGGTCGAGGCGGTGACCGACATGTGGCGCGCGCTCTCGCCCGACGGCGTGCTCGCCGTGACCCGCTGGGTGCTGGACCCCCCGCGCGACCTGCTGCGCCTGACGGCCACCGTCCGGGCGGCGCTCGACGCCGAAGGCGAGCCGGCCGCCGACCACGTGGCGCTCGTCCGCGGCTGGGGCACGGCCACGCTCCTCGTTTCCCGCTCGCCTCTGACCCCGCGGGACGTCGCGGACCTCCGGGCGTGGAGCGCCGCGCGCGGGTTCGACCTGGCCTGGGCGCCGGGGGTGACGGCGGAGGAGGCGAACCGCTACAACGTGCTGGAGCCCGACCGGTTCCGGATCGGCCTCGAAGGGGTCCTCGGACCCCGGCCGGAGCGGTTCTTCGAGCGCTACCCCTTCCGGATCGAGCCGGTCCGCGACGACGCGCCGTTCTTCTTCCACTTCCTGCCGGCCGACCGCATGCTGCGACTGTGGCGGGAGGGCGGACGGATGAGCCTGCCCTACTTCGAGTGGGGGCTCGTCGCGCAGGCCCTGGCGCTCGTCCAGGCCGTGCCGATCGCCGCGATCCTGATCCTCCTCCCCCTGGTCGGGGTCCGGCGGCGGCGGGCCGGGCCTCCCCCCGGCGGTCCCGCGGCCGGCTGGCTCTTCGGATACTTCGCCCTTCTCGGGCTCGCGTTCATGCTCCTCGAGATCTCGGCGATTCAGCGACTCGTCCTGCTCCTCGCCTCGCCGATCCTGGCGACGACCGTCGTCGTCGGCACGTTCCTCGTCTTCGCCGGTGCGGGCAGCCTCGCCGCGCCGCGCGTGGCCGGACGCTTCGGCGGCCGAGCGCCCTTCCTCGCCATCGCCGCGCTGGCACCGCTCGCCTACGGGGGCGAGCTCCTCGCCTGGAGCCTGGCCGCCGGCGCGCCGCTCGGTGCTCGGGCGGCGATCGCCGTGGGGCTGCTGGCGCCGGTGGCCCTCGCCATGGGGATGCCCTTCCCGCTGGGCCTCCAGCGGGTGGCCGACCGCCGGCCGGACCGCGTGCCCTGGTGCTGGGGGGTCAACGGATTCCTGTCGGTGATCGGCGCGGTCGCCGCGCCGCTCCTCGCGCTCGAGATCGGCTTCGGAGGGGTCCTCTTCGCGGCCGTCGGGCTCTACCTGGCCGCCGGCGCGACG
>DATLFF010000294.1:0-12432 GCA_035524915.1 Gemmatimonadota bacterium
CTCGCCGGATAACACCTACCAGCCGTACCGGCTGGAGAGCGAGGTCCGCGGCACGACCGGGTTCATCCGGAACTAGAGGGGTTGCCGCCTTTGGGCGGGACCTTCGCGGACACGTCAAGAAGAAGAGCGCGGGGCCCACACGGGCCCCGCGCTTTTTTGTCTCTGCGGGGGTGCGCGGCAGCGGGCGACGGGGCGGGAGGTCCTCCCGGGCGCCGCCCCCCCGCTAGGACCTATATTGTGGCGGGCCCATGAACCGATCGACCGGGAGGTACACCATCGAAGGCAGGAGAACCGTTCGAATCGCGGGAGTGCTGGTCGTGGCCGGCGTCATGGCGATGGTCGCGAGTCCCGCGACAGGTCAGACGCTGTTCGCTCTGGGCGAGACCGCGTCGCTGGACTTCGGGGGCACCATGCCCGGCGCGGCCTACCACGCGCCCGGCAGCGACGAGATGTTCATCCACGTGGCCGTGGAGCAGAGGGAGCTTCGTGTGCTCCGCGGGGACCGGGTCCTCCACCGCTTCCCCGTCGCCGTGGGCAAGGGCTACTACTTCCGCCCGCCCGACGCCCGCCACGAGGGTTGGCACTTCTCGACCCCGACCGGGGTGTTCAACGTGGGGCGCAAGGAGGTCGATCCGGTCTGGTACGCGCCCGACTGGCACTTCCTCGAGAAGGGTCAGGCCGTCCCGCCCTCCGACAGCCCCCGGCGGTACTTCCCCGGCGAGATGGGGGACTACGCCATCTACCTTGGCGACGGCCTCGCGATCCACGGAACGAAGTACGAGAGCTCGGTCGGCCAGGCGGCCAGCCACGGTTGCATGCGGATGTCGAGCGTGGGAATCGCGACGATCTACCCGCTGGTCGCGATCGGCACCAAAGTAATCATCACGCCCTAGGAACGGCCCGAGGCGAGCCGTTTTCAGCAGTCCGCGGCGGCGAGGGCGGTGGTGATGTTCAGCGGCTGGCCATCGACCCACGCCTGCAGCGTCTTGAAGTCGCTCGACTGCGGGGTGTAGCGGAAGACGATCCAGCCGTTCGCGTCCGTCCGCCAGTCGGCATACCCCTGCAGGGGCGTCACCGGCAGGAGGCCCTTGGTCGCGGAATAGCGGATCTCGGTGTACGCTCGGTCCGCCGGGCCACCGGGGTTCGGAGCGTCGTTCCGCCGGACCCCGCGAACGTGGATCGCCAGCTCCTGGCCCACGCAGGTCAGGCCCTGCGGCTGGACGAAGAACTGACCCGCCCCAGGATTTCCGGAGACCACCGTCTCGGCATTCAGGCCGTCGAGGTCGGCCAGCCGGCGCCACTCCCCGTGGCCGGCGTCGGCCTCGATCATGAGAGAGAACGATTCGAGCGCGCCGACGGTGGGAGCGCCGAAGACCCGGCTGCTGGTCCGGGTGGTGAACTCGCCGGTCAGCACGCCGGAGGCGTCCGTACGCGTGCCGTCCAACGCGATCGTGATCGTCCCGCCGAGGGGGGTTCCGTCGGGGGCGACCAGCTCCGGTCGGAGCGAGCGCACCTGGACAGGAACGTCGGCGAGCGGCGCTCCGCCGGCGTCCCGCACGGTGATGGAGAAACGCATCCGATCGACGCCGTCGGCCCAGATGGCGGGCGAGATCGCGAGACTGGCGAATTGGGAGTTCCCCGTCGCGCTCGCGGTCGAGCGCGTGGCGCTGATCGGGCGGTAGACGGTGATCGCGGAGGCCTCGATCACGGTCACCGCCCCGCCGTTGTCGGTCAATCGCAGGCGCGGGCGATAGGGGGTCTGCCGGAAGGGGTAGACCACGGTTTCGCGGAGCGTGGCTCCCAGCTCGACCCATTCCTGTTCCAGGTCCGCATCGATCTCCCACTTCACGATCTCGCCATCGGGGTCGCTCCCGGCGGCGCTGAGCGTCACGGTGAGGTCGGCGTCTCCGGACGTGCGGTCGGCGGACAGGGAGCCAGTGGGCGGGGCGTTGGGACCCTCGGCCGTGACGGTCACGATGGCGGTCCGCGAGCTCGAGAGCCCACCGTCGTCGCGCACCGTGGCGCGGACCGTGTAGGTGCCGGGGGCGGAATAGGTGAAGTCGGCCTCGAGCGTGGATCCCGGGGCCGTGGCGTCCGGGTTGCCGTCCCCGTCGAAGTCGATGGTGGTCGCGACCACGACCCCGTCGGGATCGGATCCCGTCACGGTGGCATGGACGGTCAGGGGAGCCGGCCCCGAGGACGAGTCCAGCGAAAGGGTCAGCACCGGCGGCATGTTCCCGGGCGCCGGGTCGGAAACATCGACCCGCACGGAGTCGCGGGCGGTGGCGCCGTCGTCGTCGGTCACGCGCAGGCGGATCCAGAGGCTGGCCGCCCCCTCGAAGTGGAGGGTTCGGGAGATGGGGGTCGAGCTCGCCTCTTCGTAGTCGCCGTCCCCGTCCAGGTCCACTTCGTAAAGGACGATCGATCCGTCGGGGTCGCTGCCGCCGCCGTGGACCTGGACGTCCAGCGGAGCCACGCCCATGGCGGGCGTGGCCTGGAGATCGGCCCGGGGCGGAAGGTTCGGCGGCTCGGCCACCTGTACGACACCGCTCGACGAGGCCTCCTCCCCGCCGTCATCGACCACTGTACCACGGATCTGGTAGACGCCCTGGGTCAGCACCAGCGTGGTGTCGATGGGCGCCCCGCGCTCGAAGGACAGCGACAGGGTGCCGGTGATCTCCACCCGCCACGAGAGGACCGTCCCGTCGGGGTCGGCCCCGTTCAGGCGGATCCGCACCGGCAGGGGCGCCTCGCCCGTGGCGGGATCCACGGCCAGCACCGCGGTCGGGGACACGTTGGACGGATCCTCCCGCCGCACTTCCACGTCCCACGTGCGGCGGACCTCCTTCTCGCCGTCGGACGCGATCGCCTCGACCTGATGAGTGCCGGGCCCGGAAGGGACGAACTCCCAACGGGGTGCGGTGGACACTCGGGTGGCGTCCAGCCGGAATTCGTAGGTCAGGGGAAGACCGGCCGGGCTCTCGGCCGAAACCTCGAAGGCCACGATCTGGCCGGGAGCCGTCGTCAGGCTCTGGACCGCCGGCGACACGGCGCGGAAGATCGGGGCCGGCGCGCCGGCCGGCGGGTCGATGGGCCCCTCCTGGGTGCAGGACGCCAGCCAGGGCAGGGTAGATGCCAGCACGGCAATCGCGCCGAAGCGCACGAGATTTCGCCACGGGTCCATGACACCAGCTTCGTTGACAAGGGGGATGGGTATCCCTAATATAGGGTTTTCCGCATTGGAAAGCGCGTCGTTCCCACTCCCGTTCTGGTGGCGGGGAAGCGACGTGCTTCCATTATATGCAAGGCGCGTGCCTTCGTTCCCGATACTCTCGGAGCATTCATATGATTCATTCGACCCTGCGACGCCTGGCGCTCGCTCTGGTGTTCGCGATTCCGTTCGTAGTGGCCGCCTGCAGCGGGTCCGGCCCGGTGGACCCCGATCCCTGTCCCGGGTGCCCTCCCCCTCCGGTCGACGGAGCGATTCGACTCACGATCGAGTACGACGACGCGGCCCGGGGCGGACTGCAGCCGGCCGGCTTCAGCCTGGCCGACCTGGAACGGGTCGAGCTCACCGTGTCGGGCGGCGGCCAGTCCCAGCACCTGTCGCTGCCGCCGAATCAGACCGCGGCCTTCATGACGCTCCCGCCGGGCAGCTACAACATCACAGCCAGCGCCTTCGGCGAGAACAGCCTGCTCCTCTTCTTCGACGATGCGCAGGTCACGGTCGTCCTCGGCGAAACGGTGGACGTCACGCTGGTGATGGACGATGCGCTGGGCACGGTGTCGATCGAGATCGACGCGCGGACGACCGGCCCGGTGAACGCCACCGCAGGCGAGGATCTGCCGCTCAAGATCACGGTGCGGAACATCGAGGGGTCCCTGGTTCCCGGCGCGGTCGTGCGCGTGCGGCCGGCCGTGGCGGACTACGGCAACGTCTCCCTCACGGCGACCGACCGGACGGGCCTCGACGGCGCCGTCCACGGCGTGATCCGCGCCCCCTTCAGCGGCCAGATGGATCTCCTCGTGGATGTGGACAATCGGCCCGTGCCGAATCCGGTCGGGCCGACTCACATCGATTTCGCGACCGGTGTCTCGGCGGCCAATAGCCGAATCATCCTGATCGAGGAGACCGAACGCCCGGCTCCGTCCCACCCGCTCGCCAACGGCAGCGACACGTACACCTTCACGCTGCAGATCAGCAACGACGGTGGAGAGCCGCTCGCGGGGGTTCCCGTGCGGGCGGTCTCGAGCCGGAACGCGGGCGTTGTCGTGAACGTCGACATCATCGAGCCCCGGGTGGGATTCGAGTCCTGGACCACCGACGTGAACGGGCAGCTCATCTTCACGATCCGGTCCACCACGTCTTCGTTCCTCCGGCTGGACGAACAGGGCCTGCTGACCAGCGTGAACAGCGGGGGAGCGTTCACCCCGTCCAGCGTCGAGGTCTTCGCGGACGAGGTCCTGTTCGACCAGCGGAACACGCTGATCTTCAACTCTGTCGTCGACCCGAATCGGATCGAGTTCACGCCTTCCTCCACTTTCGTGAACGCGGGTGGAAACGACTTCGCCGTGATCGAAGTGGATGCCGCCGCCCTGGGGATGTTCGGCGGCGGGCCGGCCTCCAACGTCCTGGTGGAGATCGTGAAGAACATCGCGGGGCAGCCCCTCGATGGAGTCACGCTGGTGCCCGAGCCCGGATTCGGGTTCCGCACCAACGGCAACGGGATCTGGCGGGGCCGTCTCTCTCGGGACCAGCCCCAAGCGGTGCACTTCTACGTGAAGGTGGACGGGCGGGCCGTGAACCCGTTCTCGCCGAAGCTCGTGATCTTCCAGTGAGATCGGCGCCACGGGGCGGGGCCATCGCCTTCACGGCGGCTCTCCTCTGCGCCGCCGGGCCGGCCCCCGCGCAGGACCCGGTACCGGTCGACCGAACCTGGGTGCCGGCCAGCCCGGGTCCGGGCTTCGACGGCCGCTACCCGGCGCGGCTCCTCACGGTGGAGACGGCCCGGCTCCTCGAGGGCGGGCGCGGGCACGTCGGCTTCGGCGACACGCGCTACGCCGTGCTCGACCGTCGGCTCGAGGTGATCACGAACACGATCAGCGACCTGTTCGGAGTGGGGATGATCTCGGCCAAGCTGGGGATCCTCGATCCCGACGAGCGCACGGTCGGGCTCGCGATCGGCGGCAAGGCGTACTACTCCTACGGCGGCCTGATCGACACGGGCGTGGCCAAGGTGGCCGAGTCCTTCGCCGAGGTGACGGACTCCGAGGTGGATGTGTCGGGCTGGATCGTCTTCGGGACCGCCTCGTGGAGTGCGGCGGACGACCTCACCCACCTGCATCTCGGCGTCCAGGTGCACCAGCCGATCGAGAACCGGTTCGAGGTTGTGGACAGCGTGGCCGGCGGCGGCGGGAGCGTGGAGTTCCTGGACGGAGAGGACCTCAGCGTCATGTGGGGAGTGGACCATCAGATCCTGGGGAGGACGCTCGTGGGCATGCTGGAGGCCGGATGGTCGTTCACGCTGGAGCAGGCCCGGCTCGGAGCGGCCGTCGACGCCGGCTCCGAGCGGTGGCGGTTCATGTTCGGACTCATGCTTCCCGGGGTCGAGACCGACCTGGCCACCGACGCGACCGACTTCGTGGTGACGCCGACCCTGTCGATCCACTACCGCTTCGGAGGGGGACGATGACCCCGGGCCGGGGGGTCGCCGCGGTCGCGTCGATCGCGGTGCTCGCGGGCCTCGGCTGCCGGGAAGTCGTGTACGACATCATGAGCAACGAGCGGATCGTCACGGTACCGGCGAGCAACCGCACGGAGTTCACCATCGACACGGGCGCGATCGAGCTGCCTTCGAAGCTCGGCACCGACAAGACGATCGACAGCTCCACGCTCGACCTGATCGCCACCAATTTCAACGCCATCAACCCGGTCACGGTCGTACTCTCCTCGGCGGACAGCCGGGCGCCGAACGCCTTCCGCGAGGTGGCCACGTTTTCGCTGGAGCCGCTCGAGACCAAGAACATCGTCGTCGTGCAGACCGACCCGGACGACCCGCTCGTCACGGCCACCCAGAGCGACGCCGTGAACATCCGCTTCGACTCGACCTCGGCCGCGCCGGGCATCGGCCAGATCGAGTTCCGGTTCACGATCCGCGTCCTCGCCCACAAGAGGACGCCGGGAACCGGGGCGGGCACCTTCCTCTTCTATTGAGCTCCGCCGGCCGGCGCGAGGCCGACCGGCCCGACTCGCCGGGGGCCGCGCGCTCGGCGGACGCGATCCCCGCGCCGGCGGGCCTGCGGCCGCCGGTATCCGACCTGGTCGACGTCGCGCTCCCCCTGCCGCTCGATCGCACCTTCGTCTACCGCGTCCCCGAAGGAGTCTCTCCGCCGCCGGCGGGCGGGCGGGTCGTGGTGGGGTTCGGCCGGCGGCGGGTGGTGGGATTCGCGGTCGGCCCCGTGGCGGCGGCTCCGGCCGGCGTCCGGGTCCGGCCGCTGCTCGAGGTGGTCGACCGCGAGCCCGTGCTCTCCGCCAGCGAGATCGCGCTGGCGGGCTGGATCGCGCGCTACTACGTGGCCCCCCTCGGGCTGGTGCTCCGCCTCTTCTTCCCGCCCGGCGGCACGTACGCGGTGGCCGAGGGCGAGGCCGCCGCGCCGGCCCGCGCGCCCGAGCGGCTCCACGTGCTGCCAGCGGACGCGCCCCCGGCGGGCGAGGACCTCGACGCCCTCGCGCGCGCGCCCGCCCAGCAGGCCGTCTGGGAGGCCGCCCGGCGGCTCCCGGGACCGGTCGAGCAGGCCGCCTTCTGCCGCTCGGCGGGGGTCTCGCCGGGCGCGGTCCGGGCCCTCGCCCTCCGCGGCTGGATCCGGGTGGAGCCGCGGCCGGTGGACCGGGACCCCTACGCGGACGCCCCCCTGCCGGAGCCGGCGCCGGAGGGCCCCCTGACGGAGGCCCAGGCGACCGCCGTGGCGGCGATCCGGGAGGCGCTCACCGGGGAGGGCGGCGCCCTGCTCCTCGAGGGCGTGACGGGGAGCGGCAAGACGCGGGTCTACGTGGAGGCGGTCGCGGCGACCCTCGAGGCCGGCGGCCGGGCGATCGTCCTGGTCCCCGAGATCGGGCTGGCGGCCCCGACGGTGGCGCGCTTCCGCGCCCGGTTCGGGGACCGGGTGGCGGTCCTGCACAGCGGGCTCTCCGACGGCGAGCGCGTGGGCGCGTGGCGACGGATCCGGGAGGGCCTCTCGCCGGTCGTGATCGGCGCCCGCTCGGCGCTGTTCGCGCCCGTCGGCCGGGCCGCCCTGGTCGTGGTGGACGAGGAGCACGACGCCGCCTACAAGCAGGACGAGACGCCCCGCTACTGGGCCCGTGACGTGGCGGTCTACCGGGCCGCCCTGGAGGGCGCGGTGGCCGTCCTCGGCTCGGCCACTCCGGCGCTCGAGACGCGGACGAACGCCGACGCCGGCAAGTACGCGCGGCGGGTGCTGCCGGCCCGGATCCGGGACCGACCCCTGCCTCCGGTCGAGGTGGTGGACCTGGCGGCGGTCGAGATGGTCGCGCCGGGGCTTTCCCGGCCGCTGGTCGAGGCGATGGAGTCCGCCCTGGGGGCCGGCGACCAGACGATCCTGTTCCTCAACCGCCGCGGCTTCAGCGCCTTCCTCCAGTGCCTCGACTGCGGCTGGGTGGCCGGCTGCCCCAACTGCCGGATCTCGCTGACCTTCCACCGGGCCGCGCCGCGGCTCTTGTGCCACTACTGCGCCCACGCCGAGCCGCCGCCGACGGCCTGCCCGGAGTGCGCCGGCCGCGAGCTCGACCACCGCGGGCTCGGCACCCAGCAGGTCGAGGACGCGGTGGCGGCGCGGTTCCCGACCGCACGGATCACGCGGATGGACCTGGACACGACCGGACCCCGGGGGGCCCACGCCCGCATCTACTCGGCCATGACGGCGCGCGAGATCGACGTACTGGTCGGCACGCAGATGATCGCCAAGGGGTTCGACCTGCCGGGCGTGGCGCTGGTGGGCGTGGTGTCGGCCGATACGGCGCTCCACTTTCCGGACTTTCGCTCCGCCGAGCGGACGTTCCAGCTGCTGGTCCAGGTGGCCGGCCGGGCCGGCCGGGGCGACGTCCCCGGACGGGTGCTCGTGCAGACGTGGATGCCGCGCCACCCGGTGATCACCGCCGCCGCCGCCCACGACTACGAATCGTTCCTCCGGCGCGAGATGGTGGAGCGCTCGGGGCTCGGCTACCCGCCGGCCCGACGGCTCGCCAACGTGGTCGTGAGCGGTCCGGAGGAGAGCGCAGTGGAAGCGGGCGCGGAGCGGGTGGCGAAGCGGCTCCGCGGGCGCGGAGCGCGAGGAGTGGAGGTGGTCGGGCCGGCGCCCTGCCCGCTGGAGAGGCTCCGGGGTCGCGCGCGCTGGCACCTGCTGCTCAAGTCGGAGTCGGCGGCGGCTCTGGAGTGGACGCTGTGGGAGCTCGTCGGAGCGGCCGAGCGGCTGGTGGGATCGAGCGCCCGGCTGGAGATCGACCGCGACCCGCTGGACCTGCTGTGACGGGCGCCATGGACGGTGGGGCCGGCCCGCCCCGCGGTCACTCTTAGGCGACGTCCTCCAGGACGACCACGGGGGTCGTCCGCGGAGTAGTGGTGCCGTCTCCCAGCTGTCCCTCGTCGTTCTGGCCCCAGCAGAAGGCTTCGTTCTCGGCCGTCACCCCGCACGAGTGGTCGTCCCCGGTCGAGATCGTGGTGAACGCGTGGCCGCCGGCAACCGCGACGGGAAGGGTGTGATCGGCCGTGGCGCCATTGCCGAGCTCGCCGTCTCCTCCGCTGCCCCAGCAGAAAGCCGCTCCGGCGGCGGTGATGGCGCAGGTGTGGCTCCGCCCGGCATCCAGGTCGGCGAAGACCTGACCGGCCGCCGCGACGGCCGGCAGGGGCCGGCCCACCTGCGTGCCGTCCCCCAGTTGGCCGCGGGTGTTGATCCCCCAGCACCGGGCCGATCCGTCCGCCGCGAGGCCGCAGGTATGCCCCCAGCCAGCGCGGATCGTCGCGAACTCCAGCCCGCCACCGACGGGAGTCGGCGCGAGCCGGTCGACCAGCGTACCGTCCCCGAGCTCGCCGTCGTCGTTGTCCCCCCAGCACCACGCGGCTCCGGCGGCGTCGAGCGCGCAGGTGTGGGCCTCCCCGGCATCGATCGCGGTGAACGCCATGCCGCCGGCCACGGCCGTGGGCCGGCGCCGGTCTTCGATCGTGCCGTCGCCCACCTGGCCGTCGTCGTTCCGGCCCCAGCAGAACGCGGTCCCGTCGGCGGCCAGTGCGCAGGCGTGATGCCGCCCGACCGAGTAGGCGGCGAAGGCGGGCGAGCCCTCGAGCGGCGCCGGGCTCGACCGCTGGGCGGTCGTGCCGTCGCCGAGCTGGGCGTCGCTGTTGCCGCCCCAGCAGAAGATCACGCCGGTCAACGCCCGACCACAGGTGTGGTCATCGCCGGCCTGCACCGACTCGAAGACGATCCCGCCGGTGACGGCCGCGGGAAGCGCCAGACTCACCTCGCGCCCGTTGCCGAGCTCCCCGTGATCGCTGTTCCCCCAGCAGAAGGCCGCGCCGCCGGGCGCCACGCCGCAGGTGTGCTCGTCGCCCGCGCTGACGCCGGCCAGCGACAGGGGGCCGCCGGGAACGGGATCGGGGGGGTCCACGACGCCGCCCGAGCCGGAGCAGGCACCCAGAGCGGCGGGCAGGAGAGCGGCGAGAAAGAAACGGCGCATGCGGGACGACTCCCTTCGAGGTGGACTGGGGGCCTTCGGGCCCCGGACCTCCTGCAACTTAGCAAACGCCGTGCCGCGGCCGCCTCCGGGGCGGTTCGCGGGGGCTCCCTGCGAGGGATAGATTCTACCGCCTATGGCCTCCCGGAACATCCGGAACTTCGTGATCATCGCCCACATCGATCACGGCAAGTCGACGCTGGCGGACCGGCTCCTCGAGCGGACCGGCACGCTCGGCCGCCGCGAGATGCGGGAGCAGGTCCTGGACGCCATGGACCTGGAGCGGGAGCGCGGCATCACGATCAAGATGCACGCGATCACGATGAGCTACGACGCGGCGGACGGGGAGACGTACGAGCTGAACCTGATCGACACCCCCGGGCACGTGGACTTCACCTACGAGGTGTCCCGCTCGATGGCCGCGGCGGAGGGGGCGCTGCTGATCGTGGACGCCGCCCAGGGGATCCAGGCCCAGACGCTGTCGAACCTGTTCCTGGCGATGGGGAACGACCTCGAGGTGATCCCGGTCATCAACAAGATCGACCTGCCGAACGCGCGGCCGGACCTCGTCACCGAAGAGCTGGTCCACCTGCTGGGGGTGGACGAGTCGGAGATCATCGCCGTCTCGGCCAAGCACGGCACGAACGTGGACGCGGTGCTGGAGGCGGTGGTGAAGAAGGTGCCGCCACCGAAGGGGACCGAGGACGCCCCGCTGAGGGCGCTCATCTTCGATTCCCAGTTCGACAAGTACCGTGGCGCGGTCCCCTACGTGCGGGTCGTGGACGGCCGGATCGCCGCGGGCACCGAGATCGGCTTCTTCTCGAACGACGCCACCTACGAGGTGACCGAAGTGGGGCGCCTGCGGCTGGGGATGGTGCCGACCAGCGAGCTCCGGGCGGGCGAGGTCGGCTACGTGGTGGCGAGCGTGAAGCGGATCTCCGACACCAAGGTCGGCGACACGATCGTGGACGCCGAGGACCGGGCGGCCGAGCCGCTCCCAGGCTACCTGGAGGTCCACCCGATGGTCTTCGCCGGGCTCTACCCGACCGAGGCCGACCGCTACGCCGACCTGCGGGACGCGCTCGAGAAGCTCAAGCTCAACGACTCCTCGCTCATGTACGAGCCCGAGACCTCGCTGGCGCTGGGGTTCGGCTTCCGCTGCGGATTCCTCGGCATGCTGCACCGCGAGATCGTGCAGGAGCGGCTCGAGCGGGAGTTCGACCTGGATCTGATCACCACCGTGCCCAACGTGGAGTACCACGTCTACGGCGAGGACGGCGGGATGATCCTGATCGAGAACCCCAGCAAGATGCCGGGACCCGGCAGCATCCAGCGGATCGAGGAGCCGTTCGTGCGCGGGCGCTTCATCCTGCCCGCCACCTACATCGGCGGGGTGCTGAAGCTCTGCGAGGAGCGGCGCGGCGTGCACGTCAAGATGGAGTACATCGACAGCGAGCGGGTCGAGATCGAGTACGACCTGCCGCTGGCCGAGATCATCACCGACTTCTACGACAAGCTGAAGTCGGTCACGCGCGGCTACGCCTCGTTCGACTACGAGTTCCGCGAGTACCGCGAGAGCCATCTCGTGCGGCTGGACGTGCTGGTGAACGGCGACCCGCTCGACGCGCTGAGCGTGATCGCGCACCGGGATCGCGCCTACGATTGGGGCCGCGCGCTGGTGGAGAAGCTGAAGGAGCTGATCCCGCGCCAGATGTTCGAGGTCGTGATCCAGGCGGCCATCGGCACGCGGATCCTCTCCCGCGCGGTGGTGCGGCCGCTGAGGAAGAACGTGACCGCCAAGTGCTACGGCGGCGACATCACCCGCAAGCGGAAGCTCCTCGAGCGGCAGAAGGAGGGGAAGCGGCGGATGAAGCAGGTCGGCACGGTGGAGATCCCCCAGGAGGCATTCCTGGCGGCGCTGTCGATCGAGACGTAGGCGGACGCGCCGTGAGCCGGGTCCTGGGCTTGACCGGAACCGTGGTCGAGGACACGATCGAGACGGCGGACGGACGGGTGGTGGAGGATCTGGGCGGGGCCCGCTACGCGATCGCGGCGGCCCGCGCGCTCCTGCCGGCGGACGTGGAGCTGGCCCCCGTCCTGGCGGTCGGGGCGGACGCCTGGGAGCGGGTGCGGGCCGACCTCGCATCGCTACCCGGCGTCCGGACGGACGGGCTGCTGCGCGCGGCGGCCGTGAACAACAAGGTGCGGCTGGTCTATCGGACACGCGACGAGCGGGACGAGACCCTGACGGGGGGCGTGCCGCCGCTGGCGTGGGCCGACCTCGAGCCGTGGATCGAGCGGCTGGAGGCGTGGCTCTGGAACTTCGTGGCGGGGTCCGAGACCGACCTCGCCACGTTCCGGCGGCTGGTGGCCGCGTTCCGCGGTCCCATCCACCTGGACGTCCACAGCCTGTGCCTGGAGACCCCCCATGACGGCGCCCGGCGGCCCCGCCAGCCGGCGGACTGGGAGGCGTGGGTCGAGGGGGTCGGTTCCGTGCAGGTGAACGACCGCGAGGCCGGGCTCATCTGGCGCGGGGACTACGCGCCCATGCCGGCCGAGGCGGAGGCGGAGCTGTCGGCCCGCGTCGGGGGGCTCGGCGCCGATGGGCTCCTGATCACGCGCGGCCCGGCGGGGGCCAGCTGGCTGCCGGCCTCCGGCGCGGCGGTCCACGCCGCCGCCCACGCGCC
>DATLFF010000295.1:0-7213 GCA_035524915.1 Gemmatimonadota bacterium
GGCCCCGGAGGATCCAGCTCATCCCCTTCTGGTAGATGTCCACCGCGTCCCGCGCGTAGTAGGAACGCAGGTAGGTCGCGTAGTCCACCACCGGGAACAGCGGGAAGAACGGGTTCGGGACCAGGAAGAAGTACCCCAGGCGCTGAGCGACCGTGGCCGGGCTCCGGTGGGTCGCCAGGTCGTAGAGATACAGCATCAGCCGGAACATGAAGATCGACCCCAGGACGGGGATGACCACCGCGGACCAATCGGTGGCGGCCCGCCCCAGGTGAATCGCCGCCAGCGCCCCACCGAGCGCCAGGATCGCCGCCACCCGCGCCCACATAGGGGCCGGCAGGTGGCACAGGCCCACGATGCCGAGGGCCAGCAGAATCAGGATCGCGCCGTTGACCGGTCCCAGCAGCACGACGACGAGCGCGGCCGTGAGTACCACGAAGAACGGCAGGCGCCACGCCAGCGGGAGCCACGCGTGGACGGCAAAGCCCACGAAGAGGATCGGAGTCGCGTGAACATACCCGCGCTCCGACTCGATCCCGTAGAAGCGGACCACGACGAGCAGCGCCGCCAGCTGGGCCGCCAGCACGACGAACTCGAAGAAGGTGATCCCTACCCGGGACCCCTCCGCCGCCCGAACGCCCCCACGGTCGCGGGAGGGTGCGCCGACGCCGCCGGGCGCCGCCATGCTCTGGGCCGGACTGGACAGGGAAGGATCCTCGCGAGAGGGGGCGACGGGAAGTCGAAAGTGGTTCCGGCTCAATCTACCGAGAGCGGAAGCCCCGGCAAGATGGACGTGGCTAGAGGCCGGCGTCTCTCCCCAGCAGCGGCGGGTGCCAGGCGGAGTAGGCGGCCAGCCGTTCGGCGACCGCGTCCTCGATCGCGATGGAGGCGCCCTTGCCGCCCTGGAGTCCGTTGGTGATGACGGAGAAGGCGAGGACCTCCCCGTCCCGCGTGGTGACGTACCCCGAGAGGGCCGATACGCCCCGGAGAGTGCCGGTCTTCGTGCGCACGTTCCCGACCGCCGCCGGATGGTCGAGCCGGCGGGGGTCGCCGTCCGAGCCCGCCAGGAGGAGGGAGTCGTAGAAATCCTCGAACCGGTCGTGCCGCCGCATCGCCACGAGCAGCTCGGCCGTGATCCGGGCGGTCGTTCGATCGAGTCGGCTCAGCCCCGAGCCGTCGTCCATGCGGAACTCCCACGCCGGCACCCCCAGCCCGCGGAGCGCGTCCTGGACGACTCTTCGGCCGTCCTCGAACGACCCGTCGTCCCGGTATACCGCCCCCAGGGTCTTCAATACCTGCTCCGCGAAGAAGTTCTGACTGCGCTTGTTGATGACGCGGACGATCTCCTCCATTCGCACGCTGCTGTGGCTGGCGACCAGGCGCCGCGGGCTGGACGGCAGGTCGTCGCGATGGTAGATCACCCGCTCCCAACCCTCGAAGGCGACCCCGGCGCGCTCGATCCGGCCCCGCAGGACCGATAGCGCGTAGCGCGGCGGGTCCTCAACGGCGACCACGTAGCGCAGCGGTCCGCTGTTTACCGGGATCCGGCCATAGATCTCGTAGCCCCCGCGGTCCGGCCGGCGCGAGATGCCGATGGAGCGCCCGCCCCGCGCGCCCGTCGTCGTCACCCGGTTCACCACCGTGATGACGTCCGTCGCCGGGTGGAACAGGACCCGGGAGGCGTCGCCCGGGCGGGCGCCGGGCCACACTTCGATCGTGACCACGTTGTCGTTGAACGACAGGGCGCTGACCCGGGCGCCGTACCACCACAGGAGATTCCCCGGCTCCCAGCCAGCGGCGACCCGAACGTCGTCGAAATAGGAGACGTCTGCGATCAGGCTCCCGGTCACGCGTCGGATCCCCATCTCGCGGAGCCGCTCGGCGAAGCGGTCGAACACGTACATGGCGCTGTCGCCGTAGAAGCGGCCCGAGATCGTCGGGTCGCCCCGGCCGACGACGATCACGTCGCCCTGCAGCGTACCGTCCGGCCGCACGGGACCGTTCACGTAGAGTGACGTGGTGTACTGGAAGTCGGGGCCGAGGCGGTCGAGCGCGACCGCGGTGGTATAGAGCTTCATGTTGGAGGCGGGCAGGAGAACCAGGTCGAGATTGTACCCGTACAGCGCCCGACCCCGATCGACCGAGTATACCGCCACCCCCACGTCACCTCGGGCGCCCCGCACCAGCGGGTCGACCAGCCCGGCCACGGCCGAGGGGCTGGCCCACGCCCTGACCGCGTCGCGCGGGGCCAGCGACGACTGGCCGGCGGCAGGCCGGGCCACGGCCGATACGACGAGCAACAGGAACGCGGCGGCTCGCACGGGGTTCATTCGTCCGTCGTCATCCCTCCACCAGCCTCTCCAGGTTCCGCGTTCCCTCGCGCATGGCGACATACACGGCGATCCCGGCCATCGCGGCCACGGCCACCAGCGCGCCGCCGAGCCCGATCCACTCCCGCGGGCCGACCCCCCACCCGAGCCACGTGGCCTGGAAGGAGTGATACACCGGCCACGCCAGCACGCTCACGGAGACGAGCACGAGCAGCGCGCTCAGCACCATGAACAGGAAGCCGGCGTAGCCCGAAGCCACCTCGGATCCGTCGCTGGCCCCGAACCGCGGATACGCCGCTCCCAGCCCTACGGCCAGCCCGGCGATCGCCACCGACAGGCAGAAAACTGCCACGATCGACAAAACGTTGAGCAGGGGCGTCGTGTGCAGCAGTGTATTCGACAGGCCGACCAGAAGTTCCGCCAGCACCACGAGTGGCACCAGCCCCCCCCAGAACTTGGCCCACAGAATCTCGCCGACCCCCATGGGGCTCGAGCGCAGGAGCCAGAGCGTGCGGCCCTCCATGCTCACCCCCGGGAGGATGAACCTCGCCGCGAGCGCCGTAGCGACCAGCCCCACCAGCGCCACGTTGAGGAACGCCAGGAGGTTCCGCATGAAGTAGCCCGTCCCGCCGGACGGATCGAGCGGCAGGACCATGAAGTTGTAGAGGTAAACGGCCACGATCGCCAGCAGGAGGAACAGCTGGGACCACTGGGACGGGTCGCGGAAGAACGTCGTGGCGTCCTTCACGATGATGGCCCGGGCGCGCCGTGGGAACGGCCGTGAGACGACATCCAGCAAGCCGCTCCAGCCGCCCTTCCGGGTCCAGCGCACCTGCCGGGCCTCCTGGGCGCGGGAGAACCCCGGGCGGAACCCCTCCCAGAACACGCCCGCCGCCATCGCCACCACCAGCAGCGTGGCCCCAACCAGCAGTGCCAGATAGAACCCGGCCACCGTCCAGGAGGTGGTCTGGTAGATCCCGAGCACCTCCCCCAGGGCCCGCGACGCCCAGTAGGAGGGGAGCCACGGCAGAGTCGGGTTCGACAGGGAGACCAGGTACTCCGCCCAGGTGCCGAAGTCCTCCGGGCGAACGAATTGCTCCGGCCGGATGACCCGCAGCAGCATCACCAGACCGACGATGAAGGCGAGCCCCGCCAGGGACATCAGATCCCTCGCCCGGCGCGCCGGGAACAGGTTCACGACCGCCACCGCCACCATGATTCCGACGGCGGCGGACAAGAGCGCGATCATGACGACGACCCCGGCCAGCGCCAAGTAGTACTCCGGCCCGGCGTCGAACGTGGTTCCGTACGCCACCCAGACCGGCAGGGCCAGGAAGACCGCCGTCCACGACCCCAGCGTGGCCACTTCCAACAGCTTCAGCCGGAACAGCCGCCACCAGGACACGGGCGCAGCCACCAGCACCGGCAGGTCGCGCGCCAGGAAGCACTGGGAGACGGCCGTGATCAGGTTGGAGAAGACCAGGAAGGACAGGATCATCAGGAACAGGAGCGCCAGCAGCTTCGCCCCCAGCAGGCGCCCCAGGTCGGGGTCCACCTCCACGAAGTGGCGCAGGATCCGCGCGCTGATCGCGTAGCCACCGCCCCAGAACGCCAGGCCGAGCGTCGCCAGGACCACGGCCCGGCTCCCGCCGGCCCCGCGCCACTCGCGGCGGGCGGCCGCCAGGCGGGGAAACAGCAGCGTCAAGGTCCGTCGCCCGACGGCGACGCCGGGACGGCGTCTTCGGGCAGCTCCGACTCGCCGGTCAGGCGCAGGAAAATGCTTTCGAGAGACCCGTCGTCGTGGCGCGACTCCCGCCGGAGGTCCTCGATCGTCCCCGAGGCGACGATCTCTCCTCGCTGGATGATGGCCACTCGAGTGCACAGCGCCTCGGCCACCTCGAGTGTGTGAGTGGAGAGGAACACGGTCGTCCCGCGCCCCCGGAGGCCCATCAGCAGGGTCTTCATGCGCCGCGCGCTCTTGGGGTCCAACCCGATCATGGGCTCATCGATCACGAGCACCTCCGGCCGGTGCAGCAGAGACGCCGTCATCGCCAGTTTCTGCCGCATTCCGTGGCTGTACGCCTCGACCAGCTCGTCCACCCAGGGGTACAGATCGAACAGGTCGAGGAGCTCGGCCGACTCCCGCTTCACGTCGGCGGGCTCCAGGCCGTAGAGATGACCGACGAACTCGAGCAGCTCACGGCCGGTCAGCTTCTCGTAGAGCCAGGCACGGTCGGGGACGTACCCCACCCGCCGCTTCACCTCCAGCGGGTCCTTCCGGACGTCGAAACCGGCCACCTCGACCGTGCCCGAGGTGGGCAGGAGGAGTCCGGTCAGGATCCGGATGGTGGTCGTCTTGCCGGCGCCGTTGGGCCCCAGGAAGCCGTAGAGCTCTCCCGGCTCCACTTCGAGCGAGATCCCCTTCAGTACCTCGAACGTGCCGAACGACTTCCGGAGGTCGCGTATCGATATGGCGCTCATGAAGATTCCCTTCCGCGGGGGGCACGACAGTCGATGGTCCCGCCCTCGGTCACGATCCAGTCGACGGGGACGTCGTGATCCTCGGCGGGCACCCGGTCAATAACCTGCAAGGAAAAGGCCAACGCCACCCGCGGGACGTCCGTGGAGACGAGAAACCGGTCGTAGAGTCCCGCTCCGTAGCCGATCCTCCCGCCCTCCCGGTCGAACGCGAGGCCCGGCACCAGGATCAGGTCGGGCCGCTCGTCGGGCTCCGCCCGGCGGGCCCGCGCCGGCGACGGCTCCCACAGTCCACGCCGATTCCGCTCCAGATCCTCCAGCGACGCGATCTCGAACGTGTCGAGGCCCCGCGGCGTCCATCGGACCCGGGGGCAGTACACCCGCTTCCCCGCCGCCAGTGCCGCGGCCGCGATCTCGCGGGTCTCCACCTCGCCCTCCAGCGCGCCGATGAACAGGTGGATCGAGCGGGCTGGCCGCCATAGGGGGTGCGCGTAGAGCCGCCCGGCGATCTCGCGCGAGCGCGCCGTCCGCTCCGCCGGCTCAAGCGCCCGGCGCCCGGCGAGCGCGCGGGTCCGGAGTCCGGATTTCTCCGAGACCGTCACGCCGACGGGCGTCGAACCTCGAGCGTCAGCCCCTCGACGGACAGCACCTCCACCTCCTCGTCGACTTCGATCGGCTCGTCGGCCCGCGCCGACCACAGCTCCCCGTGGACCCGCACCTGTCCCCGCGGATCGACGCGCCGGCTCACGACCCCGCGCTCCCCCACCAGCCCCTCGCGGCCGGTGGTCGGCCGTGTCTTCCACGTCCGGTACGCCATCCCCATGGCGAAGAAGAAGAACGCCCCCGTGATGAGCGCCGCGGGCAGGAGCACGCTCCACGAGACCCGGAAGAAGGAGCCCGGGCCTTCGAAGAGCATGGTGCCGCCCAGCACGAACGCGATCACTCCACCCACCGTCAGCAGGCCGTGGCTCACCACTTTGATCTCCGCGATGAAGAGGATGAGGGCGAACAGCAGGAGCAGCACGCCGGCGTAGTTGACGGGCAGCGCCTGAAGCGCGAAGAACGCCAGGAGCAACGAAATGCCTCCTACCACTCCGGGAAGGATGGCGCCCGGGTTCATCAGCTCGAAGAAGATGCCGTAGATCCCGATCATCATCAGGACGAACGCGATGTTCGGGTTCGCGATGGTCTCCAGGATCTTGAGCCGGAGGCCTTTCTCGATCGACCGCACCTCGGCGCCCGCCGTGTCCAGGACCACGCGGCGATCCAGCACCTCTACCTCGCGGCCGTCGATCGCGTCCAGCAATGCCGCGGTCGAGGGGGCCACCAGATCGACCACGTTCTGCTCGACCGCCTCGGTTTCGGTGATCGAGGCGGCCTCGGTCACGGCGCGCTCGGCCCACTCGGCGTTCCGTCCACGCCTCTCGGCGATCGTGCGGATGAAGGCGATGGTGTCGTTCAGGATCTTGCGATCGAGGGCATTTCCGCCGCCTTCGGTGGCCCGCTCGGCCGCCGAGTCGGGCGGGGCCGATCCGCCGGGCATCGGTTCGTCGCCCCCCATCGTGATCGGTGTGGCGGCGCCGATGTTCGTGCCCGGAGCCATGGCGGCCACGTGCGCCGCCAGGGTCAGGAACACCCCGGCCGAGCCCGCCCGTGACCCGCTCGGGGCCACGTACACCACGACCGGCACCCGGCTGGCCAGCATCGCCTGGACGATGTCGCGGGTGGTCTCGACCAGCCCGCCGGGCGTGTCGAGCTCGATCACGACCGCGCGCGCGTCGTGGTCCGTGGCCCGCTCGATCGCGTGGAAGATGAACTCGGCCGAAGCGGGCGAGATCGCCCCGTCCACCGCGATCCGGTAGACGAACCGCTCCCCGTCCGGCTCCTCCCCGTGGGCGCCTGTGGCCCCCCCGGCCGGGGCCTCCACCACCGAGTCGGGCACGTCGTCCTGCTGGGCCGCGACCGGGGCCCGGAACGGACCGGCGAGGAGCGCCACGCCGCCGGCCAGGCAGACGGCCGCCGCTGGAAAGCGGAAGTACGCGCGTCTCATCCCTTGAATATAGGGCATCCGCGCTCTCTCCGCGCCGATCGCGCGGACCCCGTTGCGACTCGACGCGGCGGGCCCGATATTCCGCGGCCATGCAGAGAACGGCCGCCCTGCTCGTCCTCCTCCTCCTCGCCGCTCCGGCCGCCTCGTCGGCCCAGCAGGCGCGCTGGTGGTCGCCTTTCGTGGCGGACTCCGCCATGGTCGTCAGCGCCAAGTCCGAAGCCACGCGGGTCGGGGTGGAGATGCTCCGCCGCGGTGGCAACGCGGTGGACGCGGCGATCGCGGTCCACTTCGCTCTCGCCGTCACCCTCCCCTACGCCGGCAACATCGGCGGCGGGGGCTTCATGGTCGTGCGCGAGCC
>DATLFF010000296.1:0-10273 GCA_035524915.1 Gemmatimonadota bacterium
TCGGCGACGCCGCTGTGGAGGGCGCCGCCGGAAACGGCCGAGGGCTCCACTCGGTGAATCGGGTGGCGCGGATCAAAGACGCCAGGCATAGCCCAGTTTGAGAAACAGGGTCCGGTCGGTCCGGGTCAGGTCGACCGCGTCATCGTCGAAAGCCTCGTCGGTGTAGCCGGCGTATACCACGGTCCGGGGGTTCACCTCGTACTAGAAGAGGAACTGGGTGAACACCTCCCGGGACTCCGGATCCACCGGAAAGCCGTACATCGAGGGGTTACGCTCCACATCCTCGAGCTGGACGATGGCGCGGAAGAGCGCCCGCACGCTGAAGTGCCACACCGCCCGCATCTCGGTGAGGCGGGCCGTGAAGATCTCCTCCCCCGCGTCCGTGAGCCGCTGGTACTCGTGCTGCACCGAGAGTTGCAGCGGCCGCCCGATTCGGAGGTCCAGCGAGGGGCTGACGAAAACCTCGTCGGCGAGCCGCGCGTTGGCGAAGTCGATCTCGTGACCGAGGCCCACGAACACGTGCGCCGCGAGCCAGCCCGCGGGCCGGATGCCGAACGAGAAGCGGGGCTCGGTCAGCTCAGGGCGGCGGCCAGGGCGAGCGCTCGGTCCGCGTGGCCGATCCCGCGGCGGAGCGCCATCAGATGTTTTCGGCTACGAAGGGGAACAGGGGGAGGAGCCAGCGGTTGAGCCACGCCGCCAGGATGGCGAAGTAGTCGGTGGCGATCAGGATCCCCACCACGATCAGCATCACGCCGCTCGCGATCTCGATCGGCCGCATCCACCCGCGGATCCGGCGGAAGGCGGTCAAGAAGGCGCTGAAGCCGACCGCCGCGAGGAAGAACGGCACTCCCAGGCCGAGCCCGTAGGCGGCCAGCATCGCCACGCCGGTCCCCAGCTCCCCCGAGGAGCCCGCCATGGTGAGGATGGCCCCGAGGATCGGCCCGATGCAGGGGGTCCAGCCGGCGCCGAAGGCGAAGCCCACCACCACCGACCCCAGCATGCCGGCCGGGCGCTCCTGCAGGTGCACGCGGCGCTCCCGCTGCAGGAACGCGAGCCGGAACACGCCCGCGATGTGGAGGCCGAAGAGCACGATGACGACCCCCGCCACGCGGCGGATCCAGATCTGGTTGGCGCGCATGAACTGGCCGATCGCCGAGGCCGATGCCCCGAGCGCCATGAAGACGAGCATGAAGCCGAGGATGAAGAGCAGCGAGTGGATCACGGTCGCTCGCCGGACGCGGGCGCGGGCCCCGGGCTCGGGGTCGGACAGCTCGTCGAACGTGAAGCCGGTCACGAACGACAGGTAGGACGGGAAGAGCGGCAGCACGCAGGGGCTCAGGAACGACACCACGCCGGCGCCGAAGGCGACGGCGAACGAGAGCTCACCGCCCATCCGGGTCGCCCCCACCGGGCGGGTCCGCCAGGACGTCCGCGAGCGGCGGCGCCTTCCCCAGCCCCACGCGCACCGCGTAGTCGAACTCCTTGCGCGTCCGTGGCCCCACCCACTCGCGGACGATCTCGCCGTCCACCACGAGGAGCGTGGTCGGAAGCCAGGGCGAGATCCCGTAGTCCTCCAGCATCTCGGGTGTGCCGATCACCGACGGGTAGACGATCCCGATCTCCTCGGCGAAGGCGCGGGCGTCGCGCGGCAGGTCGTTGACCACGACCCCCAGCACGGTGAACCCCTCTTCTACGTACTCCTGGTGAATTTCCATCAGGTCCGGGATCTCCACCTTGCAGGGAGCGCACCACGATGCCCAGAAGTTCATGAGGACGACGTCGTACTCCGCCAGATCGACCTGGTGGAGGCTGTCGCCCTCCAGGGTCTCAAGCGCGAAATCGGGCGCGGGCCGGCGGCGCGGCTCGCCGATCGCTTCGGCGGCCGGGTCCCCGTCCTCCCCCGGCCGATCGCACGCGGCAAGGCAGGTTGCGAAGCCGGCGACGAGCGCAAGCGTGCGGAGGCGGACGGATCGGGACATGGCCTCACCGGAAGAGGGGCGTCGCAAAGGGCGAATCCGTGGCAGAAGATGCCGGTCCGCCGCCGGCCGGGCAAACCGTTCTGTCACGGGCCTGATGGACGGCGGCCTGATCCCCGCCTAGAGTAGGGGCAACTTCAGGCCACGACCCGTACTTCGACCGAGGAGAACCCATGAGAGCCCTGCGCTGGATGCTGCCCGCGATCGCCATCGCCTTTTTCCCGCTCGCCTGCACCACGGAAGGCGACGAGACCACAGTGATCGAAGACGAACCCGACATCATCGTCGACGACCGAGGGCCCGACGTGATCGTGGACGAGCGGGACGACGGCATCGAGGCCGAATTGAACGTGGACGAGGACGGAAACGTCACCGGCGGCATCCGGGTCGAGGAGGACTAGCCGCCGGGGCGGAGCCGGCCGGTGGGGGCGAGCGCCCGCGCCGGCCGCGCCGGCCTCCTATCCCCAGTCGTGGAAGCGGTACCCGAGACAGCGGTGGACCAGCCGCGCGATCACGAAGTCGGGCGCGTGCAGGCCATCGATCGGGGCGAGCTCGACCGCGTCCATGCCGACCACGTTCCGCTCCCGAAAGACGCGCCCCAGGAAGCGCATCGTCTCGTGCCAGAGCCCGCCCCCCGGCTCGGGGGTGCCGGTGGCCGGCACGATCGACGGATCGAGGTAGTCGACGTCGAACGTGATGTAGACGTCGTCGGAGAGCGCCCCGAGCGCCGTCTCCATCCACTCGTCGCCCTGAGCGATCCGGTGGGACCAGAAGATCGGCAGATCGTGCTCGCGCGCGAACTCCGCCTCCTCGACCGATGCCGCCCGGATTCCCACCGCCACCGCGGGGATCCCGAGATCGTGGACCCGCCGCATGACGCAGGCGTGGGACCAGGGCGTGTCGTGGTAGGTGTCCCGCAGGTCGGCGTGGGCGTCGAGCTGGAGGACGCAGAGGCCCGGGAACGCCCGCCGCGCCGCCTTCACCGGTCCCGTCGTCAGCGAGTGCTCGCCGCCCAGGAACACCGGGAACTTCCCGTCGTCGAAGAGCCGGCCGGCGACGCCGTCGAGCGCGTCCACGATCGCCGCCGGCTCGTTCGCATCCGGCCGCACTTCGGGGGCGGTGTGGATCCCGCCCGTCCGGTACGGCTCCTCGCCCAGCACCTCGTCCCACAGCTCCACGTACGCCGAGGCGTCGAGGATCGCGCGCGGTCCCTTGGCGGTCCCGCCGCCGTAGGAGACCGTGGCCTCCCACGGAACGGGGACCACCACGCCCCGGCACGCTTCGTAGCGGGTGTCCTCGTCGGGAAGGCCGAGGAAGCTCGGCGCGCGGTCGCTCTCGTTCCTCACGTCAATCGATCAGGACCGCCGCGGCCACGGTGGTGGTCCACCACCCCTTCTTGTCCCCCACGGCCGACTGGGTGATGTTGCGCGTCGTGACGATCTCGTCGGAGATCCGCCACACTTCCTTGCGAGCGTCCCACGCCGCGTCGGGGTCGAAGTCGACCCCCAGCACCGTCGCCAGCATCTGCGCCGCCAGGTCCTCGGCGTAGTCGCCGGCGAGATCCTCCTTCTGTCCGTAGGAGTGGTGCTCGGAGAGGTAGCCGGAGTGGGTCCGGTCGCGTGGGATCGCCACCCCGATCGACGACGCGATCAACCGGTGCGGCTCGTTCGTGGCCGACTCGGCCACCACGGTGAACAGCACCTGACCCGCCGTCAGCTTCTTGATCCCGTCCTTGCGCGGCACCAGCCGGCAGCCGGGGGGGAAGATGCTCGAGACGCGGACGATGTTGTACTCCGCGATCCAGGCGTCCCGCAGCGCGAGCTCGAACGACGCCAGCTTCTCCCGGTGCCGTCCCACCCCACGGGTCAGGAAGATTTCCTTCGCTACGAAGGCCACCGGCTCACCTCCTCTCCTCGGTGATCGATTATCCGTCCGGCGGCTCGGAGGACGTGTTCTCCCCCGCCTCGGGCGGCAGTCGGAAGAAGCGCCCCTCGATGCGGCGCCCGGGACCCGTACGCCGGACCTCTTCCTCGTACGCCGCGACCAGGGAGTCCACCGCGGCGTCGTTCGGGATGGAAGGGACCATGACGATCAGATCGCCCGTCATCCCGCTCACCTCCGGCGGCTCACCCTCGAACCGCATCGCCGCCACGCCGAGGAAGCGGCCCAGGTCGCCGGGCGCCATCACCCAGGTGCCGATGGCGGCCTTCTCGGGGGCGGCCAGGCTCCTGCCGCCGTGGCCGCTGACGATCAGGTCGATCCCGTCCACCAGCTCGGCCAGCGCCAGGTCGCCCTTGTAGGAGAGGTGGCTCAGGACGACGATCGCGTCCACGCCCTCGGCCTGGAGGACCGCGACGCCGCGCCGGGCCGCCCCCACGATGTCCTCCTCGACCCGCACGCTGTCGCCCATGCCGGGGTTCAGCAGGATGGTCGGGTTGAACAGGCCGAGGATCCCGATCCTGCGACCCCCCTTTTCCACCACCAGAGTCTCGTGACCCAGGTCCTCCAGCCCCACCACTTCGTAGTTCGTGTGCACCCACGCCACTTCCGGCGCGGTCTCCACCAGCTCGCGGACGTACGACGGACCGTGATTGAGGTCCCACTCCCCGAGCGTGTAGGCGTCGTAGCCCATCATCCGCATGGCCTCGATCTGCACCCGGCCCAGGGCGGAGCCGTAGTAGGTCTCTCCGCCGCTGAAGTCGCCGGCGTCGACCAGCAGGACCGGCTCGCCGCGGCTCTGGCGGAGCGAATCCACCACCCACGCGCGCTTGGCCAGGCCGCCGGTGGAGTCGTAGCGGCAGCCGCAGTCCTCGGTGTAGCCGTACACGTTGGCGGTCTGGAGGACCAGGATCTCGTCGGCGGTGGGGCTGGCGCAGGCGCCGGCGAGGAGCGCGGCGGCCGGGCCCGCGAGGGCGGCGCACGCTCGACGGGCCCGGGTCCGCATTCGGCTGGCGCGGTGCATCCGGTCGGTCTAGCGCCCGGGAACGGCCACTAGAATCGGAATCCCACGGAGAAGTGGGTCTCGTCGCCCAGCTCGCTCACCGAGAGCTCGCGGGCCACGTCGGCCTCGAAGTCGCCCCACCTCACCCCGACGCCGAACGAACCGCCGGACGTCCGGTCGCCCTCGCCGTCCTCGATGTAGGGGTTGTCCGCCATGAGATACCCGCCGCGCAGCACCAGGACCTCGTGCACGACGGCGGACACACCCGCGTGCAGACTGGTCGTGGAGAGCTCGCGCAGGTCGCTTTCGCTGTCGAAGGAGAACGAGAGCGCGTATTCGGGGGGCAGGCCGAGCGCGTCCACCGGGTGGTAGCGAACCCCGACCCGCACGCGGGACGGCAGCCGGGCGGATCTCTCGGCGGCTCCCTCGATGGGGTCGGAGTCACCGTATTCCAGATCGGGACCCAGGTTCCGGAGCGACGCGGCCAGCTCGAACGGCAACTGCATCCGGGGACGATAGATCACACCCAGGTCGAACGCCGTGGACGATCCGTCGGTCTGGCCCAGGTCGGAGTTGTAGAGCTTGGCGGTCACCCCGTAGGAGAGCTTCTCGCGCCACCGGTTCGCGTAGGTGAGCCCCACCACCCACTCCGACACGTCGAGCGAGCCGACGGGGGTGGGGGAATCCACGGTGATGGGGATCGCGCCGTAGTCGTGGAGCACCACCTGGCCGGCGACCGTGCCCCAGCGCCCGGCCCACGCGGCCGCGACGTAGCTGCTCGCGAAGTCGGCCGCCTCGGCCCCCTCGAACCGGCTGAACGTGACGGCGCCGCGCTCGAAGCCGGCGGCCCCGGCAGCGGGGTTGTAGGGGAGCGCCTGGAGGTCGCCGAGGGACGCCGCCGCCGCGCGACCCTGGCCGACCGCGCGGGCGCCCACCGGCAGGGCCAGCCCCACCAGTCCCCCGCCCTCGCCCTCGTCCTGGGCGGCGGCCGGCGGCGCGAGCGCCGCGAGGGCCGCCGGCACAAGGGCGGCGGCGAGGAGCCGGAGTCGGAGCACGCGACGCATGCGGACAGCAATCTGCTCCCGGCGAGGAGGGCTCGCAAGCGTCACGGGAGCTTCAAGGCCCGCACGACGCTCTCGTTTCCGCCGGTGGTCAGCCGGATCACGTAGACGCCGGGCGGCATTTCCCGGCCGGCGTCGGAGCGGCCGTTCCAGAAGGCGGTGTGGGCTCCGGGTGCGACAGGGCCTTCGACCAGTCGCGCCACCCGCGCGCCCGCCAGGTCGAGGACCTCGAGCCGGACGGCGGCGGGGGCCGTGAGCGCGTACTCGATCGTCGTGGAGTCGCGGAACGGGTTCGGGTAGTTCTGCCGCACCTGGTTCACCTCGGCCGGCTCGGGCGGCAGAGGCTCGCCGGGGAACTCGAGCAGGGCCGGAAGGTCCGCCAGGCGCTCGGCATAGGCCTCCCGCGCGGCCCGGATCGCGGTCACCAGCGGCTGGAGAGCCGGCTCGTCCTGGTTCAGGGCCCCCTCCCCTTCCACCGCCTCGAGATCGGCCTCGGCCCAGACGAAGGCCGCCGCCGTGCGGTGGAGGGCCCCGGCGGGCAGGTCGGCCGGCCCGGCCCAGCCCACCAGGGCTCGCAGGTCGAACCCGATCGCCCCCGTCGTGGGGGCGTTCGGCGGGATGCCCGCCAGCGCGCGGTACTGTCCGGCGTCGGTCTGCGGCACCTGCTGGACGCCGGCCAGCAGCGGGCTCGACAGCTGGCTCACCGTCACCGGCGTGGCCGGCTCGACCATCGGCACGATGGCGAGAAAGCCCGGCCGGCCCACGAAGAGCGGAGTTGCGAAGTCGACGTCCCAGATCACGAGGACGATCGCGCCATCGACCTCGAGCGGGGCCGCCACGTCGTCGCTCACCTCGCCGATGTCCGGGTCCAGCACGATTCCGGTCCACGGAGCGACGATCGGGTAGCCGGTGGCGCGGATGCGGTCGGAGATGTTCCGCATGTCCCACTGGAAGAAAATCGTCGTGTCCAGACCCTCCTCGGTGAAGGCGAAGGAGCGCTGCCGGACCTCGACACCGAGTGGAATGGAGGGCGCGGCCCCCGACGTGAAGACACTCACCCGATCGGAGTAGATCGCGAAGAGCTCCTGCGGCGCCACGGGCTCGCCGGGGAAGAGCGCGACGTCGGCCGGGTTGCTCGAGTCGAGGACGCGGAACCGGGGGTCGTCACGGTCGAAGCCGAGCCCACCCTCCACCCACTCCATAACCGCGACGTTCGACGGGTTGAAGCCGATCGTAGTCACCGTGTCCGGCTGGCCGTCGGCGTCCACGTCGCCGATCCCGCCGACCCACAGCCCGGCGCCGAACAGGTAGCGGTTGGTGGTCCCGCGCGGGAAGTTGCCGACGTCGAACTCCTGGACCGCGAGGCCGAAGCCGCCGCGGTTCGAAACCCGCAGGAAGACGTCGTTCACGTCGTGGGCCACGAGCGACCCCACCGCCGGGACCAGCTTCTGGGCGACCGCCGGCGTCGCGGCGGCGAGCACGGCGGCCGCGACCATCGAGGGGATCCGCGCGCTCACCGCGCCCGGCACTCCTCGCACGTCCCGTAGACCTCCATCCGGTGATGGGTCGGCTCGAAGTCGTGCAGCGCCGCCACCTCCCGTACGATCCGTTCCACGTCCTCGGTCACGAATTCGATCACCTTCCCGCAGGTGGTGCAGACCAGATGCGCGTGGCGTGGCCGCGTGCGCCGGGGCTCGTAGCGACGGACGCCTTCGCCGAAGTCGTGCTCCAGCACCATGCCGGCCCGGCGCAACAGATCCAGCGTCCGGTACACGGTGGCCTTGCCGACCGGGTCCCCCTCCGTCGCCAGCCGGCGGCGGATCTCTTCGGCCGTCACGTGCCGATGCGTGCCGAAGACCGCTTCCGCGACCCTCAAACGCTGGGGAGTGACCGGATGGTTGTGTTCCCGAAGATATTCCCGGAAACGGGCGACACCGTCGGCCCTCGTCCCGGCGGCGGTCACGCCGGGTCGGGGCGTGGCTCGAGCGCTTCGAGGAGAACGTCGAGCGGGTCGGCCTCGGCTCCCAGTGGCACCTCTCGCCAGCCGGCGTCGGCGACGCCCCCGCGGTCGATGAACTCCTCCAGGATCCGCGGCAGGACGGGCTCCGGGAACCGGGCGCGGCGCACGAAGTCGCGGTCGCTGGGGGCCGGTCCCGTCGACCGGCCGCCGATGGCGACCATCTCGAGCCGTTCGCCGTCGAGCCGCTTGGTCACCAGGGCGAGACTGAACGCCACGTCGCTGCGCTCAACCGGCTCGAACAGGTAGAGCCGCTCCAGCCGCTCTCCCGGACGGAGGTCCACGATCTCGCGCAGGTTCCGGCGGCGCGCCTCGTAATCGGGCTCGGTGTCGACCGTATTCACTCGCATCCGCTTGACAGGGTTTCGGAGGGGCTCGTATCCTGGCCGGCGCCGAGGAAGTTCGTCCGCACCTCCCGGACCGTCAACCGATCCAGCCCGGACCGCGATGAGCCGAACCCAGCCCGTTCCGCCCGAATCGCGCGCCGCCGCCGCCGCCGCCTACTTCCTGGGCTTCGTCACCGGCGCGGCGATCCTGCTGAGGGGGCCCGACGACCCCTACGTCCGGTTCCACGCCTGGCAGTCGATCCTCTTCAGCGCCGTGGTGACGATCGCGATTCTGGCGATGGATTTCGTGCCGCTGCTCGGCCAGGGACTGGTGCTCGTGTTCGCCCTGGCGGGCATCGTGGCGTGGGTCGTCCTGTGCGTGCTGGCGTGGCGCGGGCGGTGGGTGTTTCTGCCGCTGCTGGGAGACATCGCGCTGGAGCGGGCCCGCGCCGGTGGCGCGCCGAGCGGGCCGCGCCACTAGCGGGCCGCGGCCCACACCTCCTCGAGCGTCCGCTCCTCCAGCGAGCCGTGCCCGTTTCCGGGCCGGGCGTCGCCGGCGTGGCCGTTGCCGTACCCGTTCCCGTCCCCGTCGCCGTTCTCCCCTCCGTCGAGCGCGACCGACACCAGGGTCGAGACGCCGGGCTCCTCCATGGTCACCCCGTAGAGCCAGTCCGCCGCCTCCATCGTCCGCTTGTTGTGCGTGACGACCACGAACTGAGTGCGCTCGCTGAAGTGGCGGATCATCCGGATGAAGCGACCCACGTTGGCGTCGTCCAGCGGCGCGTCGACCTCGTCCAGCACGCAGAACGGGCTCGGCTTCACCTGGTAGATCGCGAACAGGAGCGCCAGCGCCGTCAGCGCCCGCTCGCCGCCCGACAGCAGGCTGATGTGCTGGACCCGTTTGCCCCGCGGGCTGGCCACGATCTCGATGGGCGACTCCAGCGGGTCTTCGGGATCCTCCAGCCGGACCTCGGCGTGGCCGCCCTCGAACAGCGTGCGGAAGGTATCGTCGAAGTGGTCGCGCACGGCCGCGAAGGTCTCCTCGAAGAGCTCCCGCGCGGTCGCGTTGATCTTGCGGATCGCGTCCTCGAGCTGCCGCCGGGCCCGGACCAGGTCGTCCCGCTGGGTGACCAGGAACTCCAGCCGCTCGGACTCCTTCTCGAACTCTTCGACCGCCAGCATGTTGACCGGACCGAGGTTGGCGCGCTTGCGGCGCACCTCCTCCAGCCGTGCTTCGAGCTCATCGAGCCCGAGCGCCTCCTCCTCCTCGGTGGCCGGGTGGCGCGCGAGGACCTCGTCGAGCTCCGTGCCCCACGTCTCGGCCACGTGCTCGCGCAGCGCGCCGCGGCGGAACTCGAGGTCCTGCCGCGCCAGGGCGGCCTCGTGGCGCTCCTCGGACGTCGCCTCGTGAAGACGGCGGAGGGCCCGCACCTCGGACTCCAGCGCCCCCCGGCGCTCCTCGTCCTCGCGGAGCGCCTGCTCGTCCCCGCGAAGCCGCTCCACCACCTCGTCGCGCTCGGCGTTCAGCGCCTCGATCTCCCCGGCCGTGGCGGCGCGCTCCGCATCGAGCCGGGCGATCGACTCCTCCAGCCGCGCGGTCTCGGCCACGCGCTCCGCGTGGGCCGTCTCGAGCGCGCGCTCGGCGGAGGCCGCATGCTCGATCTCTCGCTCCACCGCCCGCAGCTCGGCCTCGGCCTGGGCCTGCTCGAGCTGGGTCGCGTGGCGCTCCGACTGCCGGTCGATGCGCGCGGCCTCGCTCCGCTCGAGCGCGGCCCGGATGGCCGCGTGCCGCTCGCGCGCCCGTTCGAGGTCGGCGACGAGCCGCGCCTCGGACTCGGCGGCCTCCGCCGCCGCGGCCCGCGCCCGGTCTCCGGCGGCGGACTGCTCGGCGACCTGGGCCTCGAGCTCGGCCACCCGGCGTCCCGCCTGCTCGGCCGCGGCCTGGGCGCCCA
>DATLFF010000297.1:0-8907 GCA_035524915.1 Gemmatimonadota bacterium
CTGGCCACTCCCACCGGGGCCACCGGCTACAACCTCTCCGCCGGCGGACCGCTGGTCGTGCCCGGCCACGACGCGATGCTCCTGACGCCTATCTGCGCCCACGCGCTGGCCATCCGGCCGCTGGTCGTGTCGCCCGCCTCCGTGGTCGAAGTGCGGGTGGAGAAGGGGTTGGAGGGCATGCTCCTGGTGGTCGACGGACAGGTCGAGGAGCCGCTCGAGGTGGGCGATATCGTGCGGGTGGGGCGCGGCGACCACCGCGTGGCCCTCGTGGTCCTCGAAGCCGGCCTCTGGTTCGAGCGGCTCCGCGACACCTTCCGCTGGGGCGCCCGGCACGATCCGGCCGGGGCGGACGGGGCGGAATGCTGAAGCGCCTGCGGCTCTCCCAGTACGCCCTGATCGATGAAGCCGAGGTGGAGTTCGGCCCCGGGCTCAACGTCCTTACGGGGGAGACGGGCGCGGGCAAGTCGATCCTGGTGGAGGGGCTGGCGCTGCTCCTGGGGGCGCGCGCCGCCACCGAGATGATCCGGCACGGCGCCGAGCGGGCCGAGATCGAGGGGCTGTTCGAGGAGCACGGGGAGGAGACCCTGGTGCGCCGGGACCTCTTCCGCGACCGCTCCAACCGCTGCTCGGTGGACGGGCGCCTGGCGACGGTCCGGATGCTCCAGGAGGAGGGCGGGGCGCGGGTCGAGCTCCACGGCCAGCACGAGGACGTCCTGCTGCTCAAGCGCTCGGTGCAGCGGGACCTCCTGGACGCGTGGGCGGGCGCCGGCGAGCTGGCGGCGCGCGTGGCCGCGGCGGCCGCGGCCCTGGCGGCGCTGGAGGAGGAGCGCACGGCTCTGGCGCGGCAGGCGGAGGAGCGCGCGGCGCGCGCCGACTACCTGCGGAGCCAAGTCGAGGAGATCGACGCCGCCGGGCTCCAGCCGGGCGAGGAGGAGGAGCTCGAGGCCGCGTCACTGCGGCTCAGGAACTCGGCCGAGCGGCAACGTCTGGCCGGCGAGGTCCACGAACGGCTGGAGGGAGCCGAGGCGGCGCTGGGTCCGGCGCTGGCGGTCCTGGAGCGAACGCTCAGCCGCCTGGCCGGGCTCGATTCCGCCGCCGCGGCCTGGGCCACCCGCTTGGCCGGGGCCCGCTACGAGCTGGAGGAGCTGGCGCGGGAGCTCCTCGACTACGCCGAAGGCGTGGAGCACGACGCGGCCCGGCTGGCGGGGATCGAAGAGCGCCGCGACGCCCTGTACCGGCTCGGACGGAAGCACGGCGCCGCCACGGCCGTGGAGGTGATCGAGCGCGGTGAGACGATGCGGTCCGAGCTCGCCGGGCTGGACGCGGCCGGGGCGCGGGCCGGCTCGCTGGACGCGGAGATCGGGGCCCGGCGGTCGGAGCTGGAACGCGCCGCCGGGGCGCTCTCCGACGCCCGGGAGGCGGCCTCCGACCGGCTGGAGGCGGCGGTAGGCGAGCGCCTGGCGGAGCTCGGAATGGGTGGCGGCGGGTTCCGGGTGGCGTTCGAGCGTCGGCCGGACGAAGCCGGTCTGGAGTGGGCCGGCGGGCGCTGGGCGTGGACCCGGGCGGGTTTCGAGGAGGTCCAGTTCCGGATCGAGCCGAATCCCGGCGAGGGGCTCCGGCCCCTCTCGCAGATCGCCTCGGGCGGGGAGCTCTCCCGGATCCTCCTGGCCCTCAAGGCGGCGCTCGCCGCGGCCGACCGCACGCCGACCCTCGTGTTCGACGAGATCGACGCCGGGATTGGTGGCGTCGTCGCGCACCACGTGGCGCGGCAGCTGAAGACCGTGGCGCGACACCACCAGGTGGTCGTGGTCACCCATCTGGCCCAGATCGCGGCCGCGGCCGACCGTCACCTGGTGGTCGAGAAGGCGGAGCGCGGGGACCGGGTGGTCACGACCGTCCGGTCGGTGGAGGGGGAGGAGCGGGTGCGGGAGGTCAGCCGGCTGCTCGGCGGCGACCCCGAACGGGTCGTCTCGCGCCACCACGCCGAGGAGCTTCTGGCCGGCCGATGAGGGGTCGGGGAGCCTCCCGGTCGAGCGCCCCCGAACGGGTGGACGACGGGCTCCGTCTGGCCACGCTGCCGAACGCGCTCTCGCTCACCCGGATCGCGCTCCTGCCGCCGGTGCTCTACTTCCTCGAGCGGCCGGATCCGGAGAGCGATCAGTGGGCGTTGGGGCTGTTGCTGGTGGCCGGCATGACGGACCTCCTCGACGGGTTCCTGGCGCGCCGGCGTGGCTCGGTAAGCCCCTCCGGCAAGATCGTGGACCCGCTGGCCGACAAGATCCTGATCGGGGGGTTGCTGATCTGGCTGGTGATGGCGCGGGGCTTTCCCGCCTGGCTCCTCTGGCTCGTCCTGCTGCGCGATCTGGCGCTCATGGCGGGGGCGCTGGTGTTCCTGCGAGGGCAGCGGCTCGTGTTCGCCGCCGACCGGAGCGGAAAGCTCACCACGTTCTTCCTCGGGCTGTTGATCCTCGCGTACATCGGCCAGTGGCGGGACACCTACCTTCCGCTGACCGTCCTGGCGACCGGAATGCTCGCGGCGTCGTACGTCTCGTACGGCCGCCGGGCCTGGAACTGGCGCGCCGCGGCGGCCGGCCTGGATGAGTGAGGAGGCGACCTCCGGTCCGCTGGACCCGGTGGCCCTCGACCGGCTCCGGCGGCTGGGCGGGGACGAGCTGGTGCGGGAGATGGCGCGGCTCTTCGTGCGGCTCGGCGCCGAGCGCCTGGCGGCCGCCCGGGAGGGTCTGGGGCGCGACGATCCGGAAGTGGTCGAGCGCGCGGCACATTCCTTGAAGTCGAGTGCGGGAAACGTGGGGGCGGGAGCGCTCGCGGAGGCGGCCGATCGGGCCGAGCAGGCGGCCGAGTCGGCCGCCCGCGGGGACGCCCCGGCGAACCTGGCGGTACTGGTGGAGCGCATGGAGGCGGAGTACGCCCTGGCCGCCGAGGAGCTCGCGCGATGGATGGAGCGGATCGACCGGGCGAAGGACCGATGAGCCGAACGATCGCCTACGTGGAAGAGAACGCCGACAACCGGCTGCTCGTGTGCGTCATCCTGGGCGACCGGTACCGGGTGCAGGAGTACGAGAGCGGGCCGACCGCCCTGGCCGGCTTCCGGCGCGAGCGGCCCGACCTGGTCCTCCTCGACATCTCGATGCCGGAGATGGACGGCACCGAGGTTCTGCGACGCATGCGGGCCGATCCGGAGCTGGCCGACGTGCCGGTCGTGGCCCTCACCGCCCACGCCATGGCGGGCGACCGGGAGAAGTACATGGCCCAGGGCTTCGACGGATACGTCACCAAGCCGATCGTCGACGAAGAGGTCCTGCTGGACGCGATCGAGCGGCATCTCGGCCCGTGACAGGGGTGGAGCCGACCGCGGGCGCGCCGATGGCGTCGTGGGACGCCGACGCCAGAGTGGTGTGGCGTCGGGCGCTTCTCTACGCGGCCGTACTCGCCGCCGCGGCCGGCGGCCACGTGGCCCTGCAGGGTCCCGTGGGCTGGGTGGATTCCGGCGGTCACGTGGTGATCGAATCGCTGGCGGCCGGTCTGGCCCTCGTCCTGGGCGTGCTCGCGCTGGTCCGCTTCTACAGCCGCAAGAACAACGTCTTCCTGTTTCTGGGGACCGGCTTCCTCGCCACCGCCGCCCTGGACGCCTACCACGCCCTCCTGTGGCTCCCCTTCCTGGGAGATCCGGTGGCCGACCCCGCGCGACTGGCCGAGTGGAGCTGGGTCGCGTCGCGGACCGTGCTGGCCGCCTTTTTCGTCCTGAACTGGCTGGGCTGGCGCCGGGAGCGACGGCTCGGGCAGGCGGGCAGAGTGGGGGAGCGGATCGTCTACGTGGGGACCGCGCTGCTCACGACGGGGGCGGTCCTGGCGCTCCACACGCTCCCGCTCCCCTCCCCCTGGGCCGAGTTCGGGCCGTTCGTTCGTCCGGATCCGCTCCTGCCCGGGGCGCTGTTCCTGATCGCGCTCATCGGCTATCTGGCCAAGGCCCACTGGAAGGACAACGCCTTCGACCACTGGCTGGTCCTGTCTCTCGTCCTCGGTTTCGCCGGCGAAGCGCTCTTCACCTCCTTCTCCGCCACTCCCTACGACGCTCCCCACGCGGTGGCCCACGCTCTCAAGCTGGCCAGCTACCTGTGCGTGACCGTGGGGGTGCTGACCAGCGTCTACCTGACGTTTCGCCAGGCGGAGGAGAACGCCGCGGCGCTGGCGCGCGAGGTGGTCGAGCGCGAGCGCGCCCAGGCCGAGGCCGAGGTCCAGAAGGCGTACCTGGAGAAGCTCTTCGAGAGCGCGCCCGAGGCGATCGTGGTCCTCGACGAGGGCGGACGGATCGTCCGGATGAACGACGAGTTCACCCGCATGTTCGGCTGGGGTCGGCGGGTCGCGCTGGAGCGTCCGATCGAGGAACTGATCGTGCCGGACGACCGGCGCGCGGAGGCGCGTGGCTGGCAGGACCGGGTGCTGCGCGGACAGACGGTGGGCTACGAGACGGTCCGCCGGCGGGAGGACGGATCGGTCGTCGACGTGTCGGTCCTGGGAACGGCCATCGCGGTCGAGCCCGGAGAGACCGCGATCTACGAGATCTACCGCGACATCACGGCGCGCAAGCGGGCCGAGGAGGAGCTCCGCCAGGCCAAGGAGGCGGCCGAGGCGGCGACTCGTGCCAAGAGCGAGTTCCTGGCGACCATGAGCCACGAGCTGCGTACGCCGCTGAACTCGGTGATCGGGTTCGCCAACGTCCTGCTCAAGTCCGGCCGCGACCGGCTGGAGGAGCGCGAGGCCACGTTCCTCGAGCGCATCCGGGAGAACGGTCTGCACCTTCTCCGGCTGATCAACGACGTCCTCGACCTCTCCAAGATCGAGGCGGGGAAGATGGCCTTGACCATCGAGCCGGTGGCGCTGGACGAGCTCGTCCGGGAGACCGTCGGCCAGTTCCGGGGGCCGGCTTTCGACGGTAGCGTACAGTTGGAAGTCGAGGTGCCCGACGGACTGACGCCGCTGGAGACCGACCGCGGGAAGCTCAAGCAGGTGCTGATCAACCTCGTGGGGAACGCACTGAAATTCACCGAGCGAGGCCGCGTGGTGGTCCGGGTGACGGCCGACGCCGCCGGCGTCCCGGCTCGGATCGAAGTCGAAGACACGGGGATCGGAATCCCGCCGCACCGGCTCAGAGCCATCTTCGAGGCATTCGAACAGGCCGAAACGGGGACCGCCCGGAGCTACGGAGGGACCGGCCTGGGACTCGCCATCTCCTCGCGCCTGTGCAGCCTCCTCGGATACGATCTGACGGTCGGGAGCGAGCTCGGTCGGGGGGCCGTCTTCAGCGTGGTCCTGGGGGGGGAAGGGGAGGCGGGCCTCGAACTTGCATCGGATGCTCTGGTGGATCCGGCCGGGAAATCGGACCTGAGCGTCTAGAAATCCACCCCGCGGTCGAGGAACCGAGGCCGGGGGGCAAACTGCGAGAGCGGGCACGATCGGCATGGAAGAGCTCAAGACCTGGTACCGCGAGCAGCTCTGGGCCCGAATCGACGCCCTGGAAGCCGCTGCCGCCGCCCTGAGCGAGGGCGGAATGGGGGAGGCCCGGGGGACGATCCGGCGCATCGCCCACTCCCTGCGGGGCTCGGGGGGGACGTACGGCTTTCCGCGGATCACCGAGGCGGCCGCCGGCGTGGAAGAGAGCGCCGACCCGGAGCTGGCCGAGCGGCTGGAGGAATTGGTGGGCATCCTCCGCGAGGTGGCCATGCGCGGCCAGCCCGACCAGCTCGGTGTGCTCGTCATCGACGACGATCCGGAGATCGCCCGCATCCTCGAGCACCACCTGGCCGGCAAGAACCGCGAGGTCCACGTAGCGCGCTCCGCCGAGGAGGCGGAGCAGGTCCTGGTCAACCACGACATCGCGCTGGTGGTCCTGGACCTGGTCCTACCCGATACGGATGGTCGGAACCTGCTGATGCGGCTCCGCGAGCGGCCCGCCACGGCTTCGCTCCCGGTGATCGTCCTGACCGTGAAAGGCGGGACGCTGGCCAAGAGCGAGTGCTTCGCGCTGGGCGCGGACGAGTTCTTCGAGAAGCCGTTCGACCCGGAGGCCTTCGCCACCGCAGTCGCGGCCAAGCTCCAGCGGTCGCAGGAGATGACGGAGGACTCGCGACGCGACGTACTGACGGGCCTGCCCAACCGGGCCGCGTTTCACGAGGCCTTCCTGCGATCGAAAGCCCTGGCCGACCGTCAGGGCACGCCGCTGGCGATCGGGTTCGTGGACCTCGACCACTTCAAGCGCGTGAACGACATGCATGGCCACGCGATGGGCGACGAGGTGCTGCGACGCGCCGCCCGCGTGATCGGCGGATCGCTCCGCCAGTCGGATCTGCTGGCCCGCTGGGGTGGAGAGGAGTTCGTGAGCCTGTTTCCGAACACCGATTCCGAGGGGGCACGCCGGGCCATGGAGAACGCCAGCCAGCGCTTCCGGGAGGAGCGCTTCTCGATCGACGGGAACGTGTTCACGCTCACGTTCTCCGCCGGCGTCGCCCCGGTACAGGCCGACGACTCGGTCGAGGAGGCGGTGGCGCGGGCCGACTACTACCTCTATCTGGCGAAGTCCACCGGCCGCGACCGGGTCGTCTCGGAAAGCGTCGACCCTCCGCGTCTGCGGAAGCGCGTCCTGATCGCCGAGGACGACGAACTGGTGGCCACCCTGATCCGGCACCGGCTGACCCAGGAAGGCTTCGATGTCATCCACTGCGGCGACGGAGAATCGGTGCTGGGAGCGATCGGCGAGAACGGGAGTGATCCCGGACTGTCGCTGGTCATCCTCGACGTGCTGCTGCCCGAGATGGACGGCTTCGAGCTCCTGAGCCGGATCCGGGAGCGGCGGGTCATGGCCTCGGTGCCGGTCATCGTGCTCACCGTCATGGGGAGCGAAGAGGACATCGTGCGCGGTCTCGCGCTCGGCGCCGACGATTACGTGGTGAAGCCGTTCTCGCCGACCGAGCTCCTGGCCCGCGTGCATCGTCTTCTCAAGCGTCAATGAGGCTGCTGCTGATCGACGACGATCCCGAGATCCTGCTCGTAGCGCGGCTCGCTCTCGAGAAGTTCGGCGGGCACGAGGTCGACAGCGCATCGAGCGCCGCGGAGGCGATCGAGGCGGTCCGCGCGCGCGCACCCGACGCGATCGTGCTCGACGTGCTCCTGCCGGACGCGCGGGGGCCGGAGCTCCTCGGGCGCCTGCGCCGGGAGCCCGGGCTGGCCGCGGTGCCGGTCGTCTTCCTGACGGGGAAGGCCGACGATGCCCGCGTGGCGGAGCTCGTCTCCGCCGGTGCCGCCGGCGTCATCGGAAAGCCCTTCGACCCCCTCGCCCTGGCTGCGGAGGTCGAGCGGCTCGTGGGAGATCCGGGCGGACCCTGATGGTCGTCCACCCGTCCGGCGGGACGACGAGGCTGTTCCGTGTCGCCGTGGTGGACGGCAGTCCGCTGCAGCGGCGGCTCCTCGCGGGTCGGCTCGAGGAGCGCGGCTGGGAGGTCGTGTCGTTCTGCCACGGCGAGGAGGCGCTCGAGGCGCTGGCCGCCGACCCGGTCGACGCGGTCGTTTCGGACGTAGTGCTTCCGGGGAGCCTGGACGGCTTCCAGCTCGCTTCGGCGCTCGCGGCCCGGGTGGGCGCGGGGTGTCCGGGGGTGGTCCTGGCGCCGGCGGTAGAGCCGGGCGATGCGGACCGCCGGATGGCGGCGCGCACCGGCGCGCGAGTAGTCCAGCGACGGGCCGGATTCCGCGAAGTGCTGGAAGCGGTCGCGTCCGTCCTGGCGTCGGGTGCCCGGCCCGGCCCGGGCCACGATGCTTCGGCTCTGCCGCCGGAGGTCGCGCGGGCGCTGGCGGGCCGGCGCGTGGTTCTGGCGGGTTTCGGCGTGGCCGAGGCGGATCGCGCGGAGCGGGCCCTGCGCTCCGTGGGAGCGCTGCCGCGTTCGGTACGCCGCGGGGACGCCGAATCGGCCGGCTCGGGAGAGGTCGTGGTGGTGTCGCTCCGGGACGGCGACGAGCTCGTGCCGGAAGCGAAGGGCGGCCCCGTGGTCCTCGGCGTGGGCTCGGCCGAGGTTCTCTGGCGAGCCGCGCCGCGAGGGTTGCGTCACCTCCTGGCGCGGCCGTGGCGGCCCGAGGCCCTTCTCTTGCGTGTATATCTGGCCGCGCGGGACGCGGAGCCGGCCGGAAGCCGGACCCGAGTCGCCGGGGTGGACCCGCGAGACGTAGTTCTCGCGGACGACGACGAGACGATCACCGTGCTCGTGGCGGCCACGCTCCGGAACAGCGGCTACCGGTGCCATGTGGCGCACGACGGCCATGGCGCGCTCGAGCTGATCGAGCACGTCCGACCCGGTGTGGCCGTCCTGGACGTCAACATGCCGCGCAAGGACGGTTTCCAGGTGCTGGCTGCGCTCCGCGACGGAGGACGGGCGCGCGGCATGCCGGTGGTGCTGCTGACCGCTCGCCGGCAGGAGCTGGACATCCTCCGCGGATTCGAGCTGGGGGCGGCCGACTACGTCGTGAAGCCGTTCAACCCCCTCGAGCTAGCGGCCCGGCTGCGGAGGCTGGCGCCGGTGGAGTGAAGGGCGTCCGCGGCCCCGAGCGCGTCGATCCCGAGCACGCCCCCGAGATCGCGAGGGACGACGCCGCCGTGGGACGCCCTTTACTCCAGAGAGTCACCCGAAGCATGGACGATCGACGCGCCGACCTGGGAATCTGGGCCCGCACTGCCGCCGTGGTCGTAGCGTATGCGGGCGTCGTGGCCGGTGTGTTCTCCGGCCTGCGGGCCGCGGGCCTGGACTCGGTCGCCCTTCCCCTCGCCCTGTCCCTGATCCTGGTCCAGTTCGTGGTCGTGAGCGCGCTGCTGGCGTGGCTGGTAGCCGTGAAGACGGTGGCCGG
>DATLFF010000298.1:0-12521 GCA_035524915.1 Gemmatimonadota bacterium
CGGACACGGCCGCCTTCCACAGCGCGAAGTCCTTGGCGCTCTCCTTGTCGTACTCGTCGGACGCGACCCGCGCGCCGTCCTTGATCCCCGAGAGGTCCACCCGGGAGAGCTTGCCGTAGCCGGGGAAGGTGGAGATCCGGAACCAGATCGAGCCGTCGTCGGTCCGGTAGGTGTGGCCGCCGGCCTCCAGGCGCTGGATGAGCTCCACCATCTCGTCCACGTGCTCGGTGGCCCGCGGGTAACGCTCGGCCGGCTCCACCCGGAGCGTCAGCAGGTCCTCGAAGAAGGCCGCCTCGTAGCCCTCGGTGAACTCGCGGATCGTCACCCCGGCGTCCCCGGCCTTGCGGATGATCTTGTCGTCCACGTCGGTCAGGTTCATGACCTGCTCCACCCGCAGCCCACGCGCCTCGAGCACCCGCCGGAGGAGATCCTCGAAGAGGAAGGTGCGGAGGTTGCCGATGTGGGCGTAGTCGTGGACCGTCGGCCCGCAGGTGTACATCCGGACGGCACCCGGCTCCAGCGGTTCGAACGAAACCCGCGCGCGGCGGAGCGTGTCGTAGAGCTCGAGCGCCACGTCAGCCCCTCCCGCCGCCGTCTCCCGCGGGCGGAACCTCGGCAGCGGTCACGACGCCGGGGAGGATCAGCGCCACCCGGATGGCCCGTGCGAGCAGGTCGTTCCAGTCGCGTTGCAGTTCGAAGGGGAGGGTCATCGGGGCTCTGTCTCGGGATCGGGGTCGCAGGGGCGAACGGGCAGTCTAACCCGGGCCCGGATGGCGGTCCAACCGGGACCGGACGGACCGGCCAGCGCGCGGTTGGCGGCGGCTCAACGGGCTGGGCTACATCGGACGGAGGGAGCCGCGCCGCCCGGCGGCGCGGGGATCACTCGCTGGTGAGACGGATCTCGCTGACCACGAAGTGGCCGCGCTCGCTGCGGGCGCCGACGAAGATGCGGTCGACGTGGGTGTCGTGCCCGGCGCCGTCGCGGTACACCCGCTCGCCCACGGCGTACCCGGCGCCGGTCGACGGGTCGTAGGCGGCATAGCCGGGGAAGCGCAGCGCCACCTCCTCGGTCTCGTCGAAGATCTCCTCGAGCAGGTACTGCAGCTGGCTGGAAGAGAGCCGGGCGCCGACGCCGCGGCGCTGGACGACCACGTGGACGCGGGCCTCGCGCGTCAGCCGGGCGATCGCGCGGGCGTTGCCGTCCTCCCAGTAGGCGGCGAAGCGGCGGTAGATCTCGCTGAGCGCGCCGGGGACGGCCGCCGGCTCGGCCTGGAGCGGAACGACCACCTCCCGCGGCCCGACTTCGCCGTCCTGGGCGGTGGACGAACCGGGAAGGGCGAGCGTCGCCGCGAGGGCGATCCCGAGGAGGTGGGAGCGGCATTTCATCGACTCAGGATACGCCGGGGGCGCCCCTTTGTTCCCGTGGAGCGGGCGCCGCGGCCACCTCTTCGATCACCCGGACCGCCGACGCCCGGGCATCGTCCGCCGCGGTGATCGCCCGCCCCACGACCAGATAGTCCGCCCCGGCCCCGATCGCCGCCGCCGGTGTGGCCGTCCGCGCCTGGCCGGCGTGGTCGGACGCCGACCACTCCGGCCGGATGCCGGGAACCACCAGCAGCGGACCGGACCCGAGCGCGGCCCGCAGCCCGGCCACCTCGCGGGGGGACGAGACCATCCCGTCGACGCCGGCCTCCCGGGCGAGCGCCGCCAGCGCCTCGGCGGCCTCCCCGATCGGCTGCCCGCCCGGCCCCGTCACCCGGGCCCAGGCCGCCGCGTCGAGGCTGGTCAGCACGGTCACGGCCAGCAGGCGCGGCGGTCGCGCGGCCTCGTCGGCGGCGGCCCGCGCCGCCGCGAGCATCGCCGGACCGCCGGCCGCGTGGAGGGTCAGGAGGTCCACTCCGAGATCGGCCGCCGCCGCGACCGCGCCCGCCACCGTGGCGGGAGTGTCGTGGAGCTTCAGGTCCAGGAAGACCGCGTGCCCCGCCCCGACCAGGTCGCGCACGAGCGGCGGACCGGCGCGCGTGAACAGGACCGACCCCACCTTGAAGCGCCCCACCACTCCCTGGAGCGCCTCCACGCACGCCCGGGCTTCCGCCTCGGACGGGTGATCGAGCGCGACGATGATCCGGTCGGCGGCTCCGTCGGACATCGCCGGGATCACCCGGTCCACACCGGCTCGTCGGCCAGCTCGCCCGCGCGGTGCGCCGCCCCCACCACCCGCTCGATGGTGGTGTCCCGCTCGGCGCACCATCGCTCCAGCCCGGCCACGATCTCTGGCCCCGCCGTCGGATGGACGAAGGCGGCGGTCCCGACCTGGACCGCCTGGGCCCCCGCCAGCAGGTACTCGAGGGCGTCGCGCCAGTCGGCGATCCCGCCGATCCCGAAGATCGGAAGATCCGGCAGGGCGGCCCGCACGCGGTAGGTCCAGTGGACCCCCACCGGGAGGATCGCGGGGCCCGAGAGCCCGCCCGAGCCGGTCCCCAGGACGGGGCGGCGGGTGTCCACGTCGATCCGCATCCCGTAGAGCGTGTTGATGATCGACACGCCGTCGGCCCCTTCGTCGGCGGCGCAAGCCGCGAACGGGACCACGTCGGCCACGTTCGGCGAGAGCTTCACGAACACCGGCAGCGTGGTCGCGGCCCGGACGCCGCGGACCGTCTCGCGGAACTGGCCCAGATGGCAGCCGATGTTCGTTCCCCCTTCCTTCACGTTGGGACAGCTCACGTTCACCTCGATCCCGTCGCAGGCGACCAACGCGCGGTCGGCCTCCACCCGCTCGGCGATCCGGTGGTACTCGTCGGGCGCGTTGCCCGCGATGTTGACCAGCATCCGCGACGTCCCCCGGATCGCGTTCACCGCCGGCGCCTTCTCCGCGACGAACCGGTCCCATCCGATGTTGGCGAGACCGATCGAGTTGAGCATCCCCGCGGCGGTCTCGGCGATCCGCGGTGGCGGGTTTCCGTGGCGCGGCGCCAGGAACAGGGTCTTGGTGACGAAGCCGCCCAGGGCGTCGAGCGGGAAAAACCGCTGGAAGGAGTCGCCGTAGCCGAACGTGCCGCTCGCCGCGAGGACCGGGTTGACCAGGTCCAGCGGCCCGCACCGGACCGCGAGCCGGCTCACCAGGCCACCTCGCGCGGGTCCACCACGGGGCCGTCCATGCACAGGAGCCGGTAGCCGGGGCCGTCGGCACGCGGGACCACGCACGCCTGGCAGACCCCGAACCCGCAGGCCATCCGCTCCTCGAGCGAGAACCGGGCCCACTCCGTGCCGGCGGCGGCCATCGCGCCGGCCAGCGCGCGGAGCATGGGGTGGGGGCCGCAGGCATACCAGGCCGCGTCGGGGTCGGCCAGGCGGCCGGCGAGGCCGTCCACCACGGTGCCGGGCCGCCCGCGGCTGCCGTCGTCGGTGAACCGCTCCATGACGTCGAACAGGCCGGCTTCGTCGGAATCCATCTCCGTGTGGGCGGCGGCCGTGCGCTCGCCGTACCAGAGCTCGATCCGCGTGCCGGGCCGCTCGGCCCGCAGGCGGCGCGCCAGGTGGAAGAAGGGCGCCAGGCCGACGCCGCCCGCCACCAGACGGTGAACGGGCCGCGCCGCGAGATCGAACGGGCGGCCGAGCGGGCCCACCACGCGCAACGGGGCGCCGCTCCCCAGGCTCCGCAACCAACGGGTTCCCCGCCCCAAGGCCCGAACCAGGAAGCGCCACTGCTCGTCGCGCACGTCCCCGATCGAGAAGGGGCGCCCCAGGAAGACACCTCCCGTCGGCTCGACGGGCGAGATCATGAAGAACTGTCCAGGATCGCAGTCGGCGCCGGCGGGCCGGGCGAAGCGGAGCCAGCAGGTGCCCTCGCCGACGTCATCCACGCCGAGGAGGGACAGCACGCGCGCGTCCCCACCGGCCATCGGCGCGGCGGGGGGAAAGTCGGTCGTCACGGGACGACTCCCTCCGGCAACCGGCGGCCGGGAACGGGGTCCGGCTCGCTGACATCGCCATCCGCGGGCGGCGGCTGGGCGATGGTGGGCGGCCGGGCGCCCGGAGTCTGCGGCCGGCGGTCCCTGGTGTAGCGGTCCATCTGGTCGGCGATCGCCACCATCGGATCCGCGGGCCGCGGGAGCGCCCGGGCGAGCGAGTCGAGGATCGCGGGCGTCACGTAGAAGTCGTCCGGCCGCTCGGGGATCGGCAGCTCGAGCGCCCGGCGGGCCGAGTCGCCGACCGGGGTGTCGGGGTAGCGGTCGACGACCTCGCGCAGGAGCTCGCGGCCGGCCGCCGCGTCGCCCACTCGCACGCGCAACAGGCCCGCCCCCAGCAGGGCTCGCGGGCGCCACGGGGACTCGGCGTACTCCCCGGCCAGACGCTCGAATGCGGCCGCCGCCGCGTCCGGGGCCTTCTCCAGGTCGAGGATCTCCTCGGCGAGGCGGAAGAGCGCCGTGGAGCGGGCCAGCGCCGGGTCCGCCAGCGTCGTGACGGGCTGCTCGCCGGCGGCGATCGACTCGTAGTGGAGGAGACGGGCGATCTGTCGCGCCGCCGTTCGGGCCGAGTCTCCGTGGATGCTCATCGGGGCGTGGAGGAACGCGTCCAGCATCGTCTCCAACCCGGCCTCCCGATCGCCGTGGATCCGCCACGCGATGCGGGCGCGGCGGTAGGTCGCCCGGGCGGCGGTGGCCGTGCCGGGCGCGAGCTCGGCCGCCCGGGCGTAGGCCTCCCCGGCCGCGTCCCACTTCTCGTTCGCCTCGAGGAGCCCGCCGCGAACCACGTGCACCCGAGCGGCCATCGAGTCCGGAGCGCCAGCCTCGAGGAGGTCGTCGTAGGTGGCCAGCGCCTCCTCGTCCCGTCCGGCCGCGGTCAGTGCGGCGGCGAAGCGGAGGTCCGCATCCCGGCGGGCGACCGCGTCATCGGTCGAGGCGCGGTACGCGGCGTACGCCTCGAGCGCGACCTCGTGGCGGCCCGCCGCCAGCTCGGCGTCGGCGAAGCCCAGCGCCAACCCCTCCTGGCGCGCGTAGTCCGGGTGCTCGTCGAGCAGGCGGCGGAAGGCGGCCACCGCGGCCGCGTGGGCGCCCGACCCCAATCCGATCATCGCCCGCTCGTGGAGCACCTCCGGCCGGTCCACCCAGTCGGGGTCCGCCAGTAGCGGGGCCAGCGCCGCCTCGGCCGCGTCCACGTCGCCGGCCAGGCGCTCGCTCCGCGCCTGGCCCAGGCGGGCCGCGGAGGCGAGCTCGGAGCCCGGGAAGCGGGAGAGGAAGCGGCCGAACGTCGCCGCGGCGTCGGCGTGTCGCCCCAGCTCGTGGAGGGAGTGGCCCAGCAGCAGCATCGCGTCGTCGGCGTAGCGCGAGTCGCCGTGCTGCGCCAGCACCACCGCGCTCTTCTCGACGGCCGACTCGAAGCTCGCCCGCGCCTCCCCCGTGAGCGTATCGGAAGCGGCCACGAGTTGCAGGCCTCTCTCGTAGGCCTGCTCGGCGTTGTAGAGGGTGTTCAGATACGCGCACGACGCCACCGACAGCGCGGCGGCCGCCGCGAGGACGATCGGCCTAGCGCGCCGCCACGGGGCTCGCGGCCCGGCTTCCATGGCGCTCCAGGAACGCGAGGATGCTCGCGGCGAGACCGTCGACGAGTCGGTTCCGGAACGCAGGGTCATTGAGCAGGGATTCCTCCCGCGGGTTGGAGATGAACGCGGTCTCGAAGAGGATCGCCGGCATGAAGGCGCCGTTGAGCACGTAGAAGGGGGCCTGCTTCACGCCCCTGCTCTTGAGGGGAAGCCGCCGGCTCAGTTCCTCCTGCACCGCCTCGGCCAGCGCGCTCGACTCGCGGAGATACTCGTTCTGCGCCAGATCCCAGAGGATGAAGTTTAATTCGTCCAGCGATTCGGGGTCAATCGCCGGGTTCTCGTACCGGATCGCGGAGTTCTCCATCCGCGCCACGCGCCGCGCGTCCTCGGTCTTGGCCGCCGAGAGGAAGTACGTCTCGAACCCCTCGGCCGAGGAGTTGGCGGCGGCGTTCGCGTGGATCGACACGAACAGGTCGGCGCCCTCCCGGTTGGCGACTCGCGTCCGCTCGCCGAGCGCGACGAAGGTGTCGTCGTCGCGGGTCAGGACGACCTCCACGTGGGCGCCCCGGAGCCGCACGGCCAGATCCCGCGCGATGGCCAGCGTGACCGCCTTCTCGCGCGTGCCCTGCGGACCGAGCGCCCCGGGGTCGTGCCCGCCGTGCCCGGCGTCGACCACGACCTTCCAGGCGCCGCCCGCCGGCGGGCGGACGGTGGCCGGCACGGGAGCCCCCTCCCGGCCCCGGACGGCCGCGGCCGGGCCGGGATCCACCCCCGGCTCCACGCGCCAGGGCGCCGGGCGGCGGTCGGCCCGTCGGGGCTCGGTCGCGCGGCCCGCGTCGGCCGCCAGAACCGTGTTCGCTTCGTCCACGGGCGCGGCGATCAGCACCACCTCGAAGCCGGCCGGCGTCCGGAGCGGGGCCACGGAATAGACCGATGCGGCCCCGCCGAGCCAAAGGGTCAGGGTCGACTCCTCCCCGGCCGTGGCCACCGACGCGCTGTCCACGAGTCCGAGGCCGGTCAGACCCCGGACCGCCCCGTCCGGGATCGTGGCCCCCGTCAGCCGCAGCTGGAGGGCGCCGGGCAGGTGCGCGTCGACCGAGACGCCGGGCGCGCGGACCATGCGGAAGCCCAGACGGGTGCGGCCGGGACCGGCCCACACGTCGATCCGGTCCAGGTCGCCGCGCCCGATCGTCCCCCGCTCGACCTCGCCGCGCCGCGGGCCGGCGGGTTCCCCCGGCGGGCGGTCGGCGGGAAGCCCGCCCGTCGGACGCCCGTCCGGCGGTCGGGGAGAGTAGGAGCCGCTGGGGAAGCGGCCGGGCCACAGGACCGGCAGCAAGTGGTGGAGCGTGGAGGCCGGAAGCCAGTAGCCGGCGGGATCCTTCTGGGCCACCTCGGGCATCTGATACCAGCGTCCGTCGAAGCGGACGTAGGGCAGCCGTCGCAGCACCAGGAGCTCGGCCCGGTCGACCTCCAGCCGCGCCCGCTCCGGGCCGGTTTCCACCACCTGCCCGCCGAGGAGCGCGGCGACCTGCTCGAGCGCCACGAACCGGCGGCCCTGCCGCTCGAGCACCGGGACCGCGCGGGGCACTCCGTCCACCGCCACGGTCTCCGCGGCGTCCTGCGCCCGGAGCGCGGGGGCAAACGCCAGGAGCCCGGCCGCGAGAGCCACAGCCGCCCAGGCGAAGCCCGGCCTCACCGGCGGCCCACCTGGCGCCGGGCCTCGCGCTCCATCTCCCGGCGGCGGATCGACTCCCGCTTGTCGTGGAGCTTCTTCCCGCGAGCCACTCCCAGCGTCACCTTGGCCACACCATTCTTGAAATGGACATCCAGCGGAACCAGAGTCAATCCCTTCTCGATCACGTGTCCGATCAAGTTGCGGATCTCGTCCCGGTGCAGGAGCAGCTTCCGCTTGCGCACCGGGTCCACATTCCAGAGATCGGCCGGGTCGTAGGGGCTGATGTGGACGCCGTGGAGCCAGGCCTCGCCCCGGTCGATCGTCGCGTATCCGTCCTGCAGGTTCACCCGGCCGTCGCGCACGGACTTGACCTCGGGGCCGCGCAGCACCAGTCCAGCCTCGAGGGTCTCGAGGATCTCGTACTCGTGGCGCGCTTTTCGGTTCCGGGCGACGGTCGTGTCGGCAATCATGGAGAATCGAGCCCCGGCTGGGGACATGCGGATGGGCGTCTATGAGGATACGACCGCGCCGGGCGGGTCGCAAGGAGGTCCCGCCGGCCGGCCGCGCACGCCCTGGGGTTCAGCGCGTTGACCGGGACGGCCCGACCCGGGTATCTTTCATGTTCTCCCCGCGCTCGGGGATCCGCATGCTGCCCAAGTGGCGGAACTGGTAGACGCGCACGGTTCAGGACCGTGTGGGCTCACGCCCGTGGGGGTTCGACTCCCTTCTTGGGCACCATGCGGATTCCCCGGGCCCGGAGGGGCCTCCCGCCGTTGTCATCCGGACCCCCCGACGCTACACTGGACCCACGATGCTGAAGGTGCTTCTCATCGCTCTGGCGCTGTTGTGGCTCGCCCGGATCCTGGGACGGATGGCCCCCCGCGTCGAGGTCACGATCGACCACCCCCGCCAGGACGACGTCCGGGTTTACGCGGTGATGCGCGAGCACTTCCCCGGCGACTACGAGAAGTACAAGAGCGGACTCCTGAGCGAGAGCGAGGAGCGGCGACTCTATCTCGACTGCGTCGAGATCCTGGGCGCCCGAGAGGAGATCGAGCGCCTGTAGTGCGGCGCCCGTCCCCCCCCACCCACCGGTAGGATGGCGAGCGCGCTCGGTCAGCAGACGCGCCTCTTCGAGTTGGACGAGGCCCAGCGCATGCTTCCCCTGCTCCGCGCGATCGTCAAGGGCATGATCGACGACCACGCAGAACGCCAGCGGTTGCTCGAGAGGCTCGACTCCCTGGGCGAGCAGGATCCCCCGGCCCGGTCTCGCCTGGCGACCGAGATCGACTCCCTCACCGAGAAGCTGGTCGAGGCGGCCAACGAGCTGGAGGCACTCGGCGTCGAGTTCAAGGGGATCGACCTCGGGCTCGTCGACTTCCCCAGCCGGCGGGACGGCGAGTTGGTCTACCTCTGCTGGCGATTCGGAGAGGAGCGGATCGGGTACTGGCACCCGGTCCACGCCGGGTACGCGGGCCGCCGCCCGATCGAGCCCGACTGAGCCCCACCGGCACCAGGAAACGCCTCGTCGACCGGATCGGCCGACTGATCGACGTCCGCCCCCGCGAGCGGCGGATCGTGGCCGTCCTGTTCGGCTACTTCTTCTTCCTCATGGCCCTCCAGCACCTCCTCAAGCCGGCCCGCAACGCCTTCTTCCTGAGCACCGCCGGCTCCGAGAACCTGCCGTGGGCCTACATCGTCACGGCTCCGGCCTCGGCGGTGGCCGCGCTCGCCTACGGGCGCTGGCTCGCCGGTCAGCCCCGCCGCCGGCAGATCCACGGCTCGATGGCGATCGTGGCTGGCTCGCTCGTCCTGTTCCGGGTCCTGCTCGAGGACGCCACGGCCTGGTCCGCGGGCGCCTTCTACGTGTGGATCCAGGTGTTCTCCCTGCTCCTGGTCAGCCAGTTCTACCTGCTCGGCACCGACCTGTTCGATCCCCGGCAGGCCAAGCGGATCTACGGCGTGATCGGGGCCGGCGGGCTCCTCGGCGGAGTGGCCGGCGCCGCGATGGCGGGGTTCCTGGTGGGCGAGGTGGGCGCCGACAACCTGCTGTGGATCGGGCTCGCGCTGACCGTGGCCTGCGCCGCGCTGGCCGAGCGCACGTTCCGGGTCGGCCGGTTCCACACGGTGGAGGCCGTCGAGCGCCCGGCCGGGGATCCCCGCCGGCAGCCGCCTGTCCTGGGCGGGTTCGCGATCCTCCGTCGGGTGCCCCACCTGCGGCGGATCGCCTGGATGCTGTTCCTGTCCGTGGTCGTGTCCACCTTCGTGGACTTCCTCTACAACTCGGCCGTCGAGGCCGCGCACCCCGGCGACCGCGAGCGGCAGGCGGAATTCATCGGCCAGTCGTTCGCGATCTTCAACGTGGCGGCGCTCGCGCTGCAGATCTTCCTGACGAGCTGGTTCCTCCACACGGTAGGACTCGCCGGGGCCATGCTGTTGCTGCCGGTAGGCCTCGCGGTGGGCCTGACCGGTGTGCTCTTCATCCCCCACATCTACAGCGCGGCAGGGGCGAAGGGGGCCGACACGGCGCCCCGCTACTCGGTGGACCAGGCCGCGCGCGAGATCCTCTACTTGCCCGTTCCGGGCGTCCTCAAGCAACGCGCCAAGCCGTTCGTGGATATCGTCGTCCAGCGCGCGGCCGACGGCGCGGCGGGGATCGCGATCCTGCTCCTGGGGAGCGGGCTGATCGCGCTGTCCACCCGCGGGATCACGCTGGTCACTCTGGTCCTCGTCGGGGTGTGGATCGTCGTCGCGCTGGGGGTCCGCCGCACGTATCGCGGGGCGCTCGAGCGTCTCCTGGCCGTGCGCGACGTGGACCTCGAGCAGGCGGTCGACGCGAGCCTCGACTCCGCCGCGATGCGGGAGCTCATGCGGGAGCTCCGACCGGAGGGGGAGGCGGAGCGGGTCCGCTTCGCCCTGGACCTGCTCGCCCACCTGCCATCCGGCGTGCTGTACGACGAGGCCCTGGCGTTGCTGGAGCATCCCGACCCCGAGGTCCGCCTCCGGGCGATCGAGATCCTGGAGCCGGGCGCCGGGACGACCCTGGAGACCGCCGTGCGGCCGCTGGTCGAGGACCCGGACCCGCGGGTACGGGGACGGGCGCTGGTGTTCCTGTGCCGGGCCTCGCCCGCCGAGGGGCTTCGCCGGGTCGTCCCGCACCTGGAGTCCGACGAGCCGCACGCCCTCGAGGCCGCCCTCGTCTGCGCCATCGAGGGGGGAGGCGAGGAGGACGCGGAGCGAGCCGGCCGGATCGTCTCCCGGCTGGTGCGGCAGGCCGGCGAGTCCGCCGCGCCAATCCGCGCCGCGGTCGCGCGCGCGCTCGGGAGGCTGCCGGGGCCGCACCCGCTCCAGCGGCACCTGGAGACCCTTCTCGCCGACGCGCGACCCGAGGTGGTCGAGACCGCCATCCGGGCGGTGGGGGCGGTCCCCCGGCGGGACCTCCTGGCGTCGCTCCTGCCGCATCTCGAGAACCGTGCCCTCCGGCCGGCCGCCCGGCTCGCTCTCGCGGCCTACGGAGAGGCGGGCATCCCCTACCTCTCGGCAGCGCTGCGCGACCCCGACCTCTCGCCGGAGGTCCGCCGGTGGATCCCCGGCGCGCTGATGATGATCGGCAGCCGGGCGGCCTACGAAACGATCTTCGAAGCGCTCCCCCAGCTCGAGATCGGGCGTCACCGCATCTACGCGCTCAAGGCCCTCAACAAGATGCGCCGCCGCCACCCGAGCTGGCGGCTGGGTCCGGCGCGGGTCCGCGATGAGATCGACCGCGAGCTGGCCGCCTCGTACCACGTAGAGCGCCAGCTCGTCACGCTGGAGGAGGCGCGCGCCGCGGGAGAGGTCCCGGACCGGCACGCCGGGCCGTACGAGCAGGCGCTCGGCCACCTCGCCCGGAACTCGATCGAGCGCGCGTTCCGCCTCCAGGGTCTCGTCTACGCGCCGCGCACCATCTACTTCGCGTACGTGGGCCTGACCGGGGGGGACACGGCATACGCGGCCAACTCCCTGGAGCTTCTGGAGACCGTCCTCGACCCTCGCGACGCGGGGCGGCTGATCCCGCTCATCGACCCCGATCTCACGCCCCGCAGGCGAGCCACGATCGGACGCGAATGGTATGATCTCGGCGGAGACGACCTGGCGGCCGACCTGGAGGCCGTCCTGGAGTCGGGAGAGCCCTGGCTCCAGGCGTACGCGGCGCCGCTCGCGGCGGCCGCCTTCCCCGATCGGCTGGGCGGTCGACTAGCGCGCCTGGAGGCGTCCGGACCTCCGCTGGTCCGGCCGCTCGCCCGCGTGGGAGGAGACGAGGAGTCGATGGCGATGACGTCGGTGGAGAAGGCGGCCGCGCTCCGCGAGGCCGAGCTCCTCGGCCAGCTCGGGGCGGAGGATCTGCTGCAGCTCGCCGCGGTGGCCGAGGAGCGGGTGTTCGAGCCCGGCGAGGCCATCTTCTACGAGGACGAGGACGGCGATTACCTGTACGTGATCCTCGAGGGCCGGGTGCGCGTCGAGCGCGGGGGCCGCGAGGTGTTCGTCGCCGCGGCCGGCGACACGATCGGCACCTTCTCCATCCTCGACCGCCGGCCCCGCTCCGCCAGCGCCCTCGCCGTGGAGCGGTCCCGCACGCTGGCCCTCCACCGCGCGGACATGGGCCAGATCCTGGCCGACAACTACAGTCTGGTGGAAGGCATCTTCGAGTACCTGACCGGCATCATCCGGCGGATGAACGAGCAGGTGTACTCCCGGGAGGCGCCCGAGGAGTGATCCGGCTCGGGGGCGGCATCGGCGGCGGCGCCCGGCGGGACCGGCGTCGGCACCCGTGGATTGGGGCTGAAGAGCCGCTCGCCGGCTGTTGCCGGCCAGGCCCTTCCGCCAGGTCCCCGGCTTCGGCTCCGTTTCCCTCCTGTTCGCTCCCGTACCGCCCGCGTCGACAGGCGGCCTGCGGCGAGGCCCGAGGGAAGGCGGACGGAGGCGTCCGCGGGGGACTTCCCACCGGAAAGTCCCGACCCGGAAGACGTTCCCGGAGAGTACCCGTGAGCCGAGGTTTCATCCGAGGAACGCGGCGCCCCCGCGGACGCTTCCGGCCGCCGGATCGCCGATCCGCGAACGACCCGTCGGAACTAGATGTGCAGCACGTCCCCGTGGACGTCCAGCGCCGCTTCCTTGACCGCCTCCGACAACGACGGGTGCGCGTGGACCATCAGCCCCACGTCCTCGGCGGAGCCGCGGAACGCGGCCACCGCCACGATCTCCTGCATCAGGTCGCCCGCGCGGGGACCGATGATGTGGGCGCCCAGTAGCCGGTCGGTCCCAGCG
>DATLFF010000299.1:0-3255 GCA_035524915.1 Gemmatimonadota bacterium
CAGACCGCCGCGCTCACCGTCTACGCCGCCAGCGCGGTCGATGACTGGCTGGCGCGGACCGGCGTCCGTCGCATCGATTTCCTGGACGCGTTCGGCGCGGATGTCCGCCGTCTCCCGGCGATGCCGGACGCGGCCCGCGAACGGGAAGTGCGCGTCCTGGTCGAACGGCTCAACCGCGTGTACACGCCGGACCGGATCCCGCGGGCAGAGCTCGCCCGCCGGGTGGACGCGCGCCTCACGGACACCATCGCCGCCATCACCGGGCAGCGCGTGAGGACGAGCACGGAGATCCGCGGCTTCTCGGTGCTGGGCGTCGTCTTCCCGTTCGCGCTCGGCACGTCCGACATCCTGTCCGGCGAGGTCGCGATCCTGCGCGACACGGGGATCTTCGAGCCCCATGTCGTAGTCCACGAGCTGGCCCACCGGAAGGGTTACTGGAAGGAGCTGCACGCGCAGGTGCTCGCGTATCTCGCGCTGGCCGGCTCCGACGATCCGGTGCTCTTGCAGTCCGCGCTCGCCGAGCGGCTCTCGCGTCAGCTCGCCGCCCTCGCCGGCGACGATGACGACGCGCTGGGCCAGCGCGTCCGCGACGCGGGCCTGATCCCCGAGATCGAGCGCCAGTTCCTCCGCCTCCGCCAGCCACCGGATCCCGTGACCGCAGCCGTGTCAGACGCGATGAAGCAGCTCTACGACCTGCGGCTCCGGCTCACCGGCCAGAACGGGCTCTCCGACTACGACGCCGGCTTCACCGCCTTCCTCTACGCCCTCGAGACCGGCGAGCACGCGGGCCGGGCCGCGCGCGGCGAGGGCCGCGTCTGGGGACTGGACGGGATCGTCGCCTGAGCGAGACCGACCCGGGAATGCCTGACCCGGGATACCTGATATCCCGTTAAACCCGACCCCGATTTGTACGACATAATCGGAGATACCACGTACCCCTTACGGATACACGTGACGGTTCCGCGTCACAGCGGCTCCGTCAGCACTGCCAGCATGGTCGCGATCCCTTCCACGAAGCTCCCCACCCGCAGGTTCTCGTTCGGGCTGTGCTGGTTGTTGTCAGGGTTCACGGTCGGCACGGTCACGGCCGGGATGCCGAGCGTCTCGACGAACGGGGAGATGGGGATGGACCCGCCACTGGTCCGGATCCGGATCGGTTCGGCGCCGTTGAGGCGGGTCAGCGCCGCCGTGAGCCACCGGTCCGGCTCCGAGTCGAGCGCTGTCCGGAAGGCCGCGTAGGAGACCTCGCCGCGGAAGGACGCGAGCCTCGGATGCCGGGCCCGCTCCTCCTCCGTGGGCTCGCCATCGACCAGGTGGTAGCCCAGCGACTCGATGTGACGACGGACGAGGTCGAGCATCCGCTCGCCGTCGGTCTCCGCCACCAGCCGGACGTCCACCTCCGCGGTCGCGGTGGCGGGGATGATGGTGCGCGCCTCGTCGCCGACCCACCCCGAGCGCATCCCCCGCACGTTCAGCGACGGGTACTGGAGCGACTCCTGGAGCGTCGGCGCGATGCTGTCGCGGCCGGCGATCCCCAGCTCGCGCATGAGTCGCACCTCGTCGTCCGGGACGCGGGCGAGGATCGCGCGGGTGTCGGCGTCCAGCCGGATCCCGTCGTACCACCCGGGGATCGTCACGCGCCCGCGGTCGTCCTTCATCGACACCAGGATCTCAGCCAGCCGGATCGCGGGGTTGGGCACGTAGTTGCCGTAATGGCCGCTGTGCTGCGGCGCGCGCGGGCCGTACGTCGTCAGCGTGAACGTGGCGATCCCGCGAGCCCCGAACTTCAGAGTCGGCTCGCCCGCGTCGTGCGGCGGACCATCGAAGATCACCAGCCTGTCCGCGGCGAGACGGTCGCGGAACCGCCGCACGGCATCCGGCAGGTTCGGCGACCCCATCTCCTCCTCCGCGTCCACGATCACCTTCAGGTTGAAGTCCGGGCCGGCGCCGCCGAGTCGCGGCAGCGCGTCGAAAGCGGACAGGAGTTGGGCGACGGGGCCCTTCGAGTCCGCAGCGGACCGCGCGAAGATGCGCCAGTCGCTGCGCCCCTCGTCGTCGGGTGCGTCATCGAGGCGCTGCCAGGGGATCGTCTCCCACTCGTCGTCCGCGCCGCGCCGCTTCAGCACCGGCTCGTACGGGCTCTCCTGGTCCCAGCGCGACGGATCCACCGGCTGGCCATCGGCCTGGAGGTAGACCAGTACCGTCCGGGTGGCGCCGGGGGCCGGGCGCTCGGCCAGCAGGAGGTCGGCGCCGCGCGTGGGCAGGCGCTCCGTCCGGAAGCCCCGCTCCTCGAACGCCCGCTCCACCCACGCCAGCACTCGCGCGATGTCGTCCGGGTGATGCGCGTCGTTGGGCAGTCGGAGCAGCTCGCGGTAGAGCGCGAGCGCGGCGGGCGTCTGCGCCCGGACCGCCGCCCGGATCTCCGAGGCGTCCTGGCCCGCGGCAGGGGCAGGCGCGGCGGCCGGCGCCGCCAGGGCGATCAAGGGCATCAGTGGGATCAGGAGGAAGGATCGCGTCATCCTGCCGGAGTTGGGGGCGGTCATATGGCTCTCTCGTCAGCGGTGGCTCACCGGATCATACGACGCGCCGCCCGCCCCGTCGACCCTTCAAAGCCGCGCGATGACCGCGCCCGTCGCCTCCACCGCCGACCCCCGGATCACCGGGCTCATCACCCACGCCCCGGACCTGCCCGCCCGCACGCCGAAGCTCTCGCGCACATCGAAGTCGAGCACCAGGACCTGTCGCCCCCCCGTGATCTGCAGGCCGTCCGCCGGCAGGAGGACCTCGACTCCGGGCCTCCCCAGGCGCGGCGCCTGGAGCATGCCATCCGCCGGGCCGCACCGCTCGAAGCCCGGCGTCGCGTGCACCGCGGACGTCGGCCCTTCCTCGGCATCCGCCTCCCCTTGCACCACGATGCAGGCCGCGCTGACCACCACCCGGAGCTGCTCGTAGAACCCCGTCTCGACGATCGCATCCTCGACCAGCCCCTCGGTGGCCTCGAGGAGCGTGATCAGGTCGACCGTCACCTCATCGGTCAGCAGGTCCACCCGCTGGCCGGCCGCCTCGCCCTCATCGGCCTGCAGGTAGATCCGGTCGATCGTGACCCACGCGCTCGCCACGTCCCCGGCGCCGTCGGTCAGCAACAGAGACAGGCTCCCGTATTCGGTCACGGTCGCGTCGTCGGCGCAGGCGCCGAGTGCCAGCGCCAGCGGGAGGATCAGGAGGTTGCGGGTGAAGCGGCTCATGGGCGTCCCC
>DATLFF010000300.1:0-2463 GCA_035524915.1 Gemmatimonadota bacterium
CCTCGACCGGCATCCCCACCAAGACCGAGCAGTGCGACTTCCACCATGCCGTCCACGGCGGCCCGGGGGACGCGCCGCGGGTGGTGCTGGCCCCGTTCGACGTGGCCGACTGCTTCCACATCGGCGTGCAGGCGTTCAACCTGGCGGAGGAGTTCCAGACCCCGGTGATCGTCCTCTCCGACCAGTACGTCGGCCAGCGCAAGGAGTCGGTCGTCCCGTTCGACATCCATCAGTGGCCGGTGGCGGTCCGCCGGACCCTCGCCGGGGACGACGCCGGCGGTGCGATCTCGGCGGCCGAGCTGGTGCGGCGAAACGGCGCCGCGGCCGGCAACGGCGGCGGCCCCGAGGGCGACGGAGCGGGCTATCTCCGCTATGTCGACGACGGGAGCGGGGTCTCTCCGATGGCGATCCCCGGTCAGCCCGGCGGGACCCACACGGTCAGCGGGCTCGAGCACGTGGCCACGGGCGACCCCACCTCCAGCGCCGAGGTCCACGCCCGGATGAGCGAGAAGCGCCAGGGCAAGCTCGACCGCCTGGCCCGTGAGCGCGGCCCCGGCCTGGTCCGGCACTTCGGCGCCGGCGAGGGCGAGGCCCGCCTCGGCGTCGTCTGCTGGGGCTCGACCAGCGCCCAGGTGCGCGAGGCGGCCCGGGTTCTCGGCCGCGAGGGCCTGCCGGTCCGGGTGTGCGTGCCCCAGCTCCTGGCGCCGCTCCCGCTCGAGCCGCTGGCGGCGTTCGTGGCCTCGGTGGAGCGGACGCTGTGGGTGGAGCTCAACCACCAGGCCCAGTTCCACCGCTACGTCCGCGGGTACCTCGACCTGCCGCCGGAGCGGACCCGGGTCCACGCCCGGAGCGGCGGCACTCCGTTCACCGTGGGCGAGATCGTCGACGCGATCCGCCGGATGGCGGAGGAGGAGTAGATGGCCACCGCGCTCGCATCGGTGCCCCGCGCGGAGCGGCCTTACTCCGCCAAGGAGTTCAAGACCGACCTCAAGCCCATCTGGTGCCCGGGCTGCGGCGACTTCGGCGTGCTGGCCGCGCTGACCAAGGCGCTGGCGGAGGTGAACGTGGCGCCGGAGAACGTGGCCGTCCTGACCGGGATCGGTTGCGCCGGGCGGCTGCCGGGCTACGTCTCCTCGTACGGCTTCAACGCCCTGCACGGCCGCGTGCTGCCGCTCGCCACCGGGCTCAAGATCACGCGGCCGGACCTGCTCGTCTTCGCCGCCGGCGGCGACGGCGACGGGCTGGCGATCGGCGCCGGCCACTTTCCGCACGCCGCGCGGCGGAACGCCGACTTCACCTACCTCATGTTCGACAACCAGGTGTACGGGCTCACCAAGGGGCAGTTCTCCCCGACCACGCCACTCGGCGACGTGACCACGACCAGCCGGTTCGGCTCGATCGAGGTTCCCATGAACCCGACCGCGCTGGCGATGGTCTACGGGGCCTCGTTCGTGGCCCGCGCCTTCAGCGGCAACGTCCCGCACCACGCCGAGATGATCCTGGAGGCGTTCCGCCATCCCGGCTTCGCGTTCATCCAGTCGATCCCGCCGTGCGTCACCTTCCGTGGCAACGAGCAGTTCAAGACGATCCGCGAGAAGGCCCGCTGGCTCTCGCCCGACGAGCACGATCCCGCCGACAGGGATGCGGCCTGGGAGATCGCCTCGCAGTCCGACATCTACGACATGTCCTTCGGCGTGATCTGGAAGGAGGAGCGCCCCACGTACGAGGAGCGCCTCGGCTTCCTACGCGAGAAGGCGTCCAAGCGGGGGCCCGGCGAGCTGGACTCCGTGCTGGACCGCTTCCGCCCCTGAGCGGGGGCCTTACGAACCGCCGCCGAATCCGTATATTGCCGTAGATCCACTACGATCCGGTCCGCCCACCGCGACTCCATCGACCCGGAGGACATGATGACGCAGCCCCCGCCGCAGCCCGTCGCCCAGTCGGGCAGCATGGATCCCAAGCTGGCCGGTCTCCTCGCGTACCTGATCCCGCCGATCACCGGGATCGTGTTCATCCTGATCGAGAAGTCGAACCGGGTGGTCCGCTGGCACGCCGCCCAGTCGATCGTCTTCGGGATCGCGTGGGTCGTGCTGTGGGTCGTCTTCACCATCCTGTCGATGGTCCTGTCCACGATGATCCCGCTGATCGGGTCGATCATCAGCCTGCTGATCTGGCTGGTCCTGGCGGTGGGTGGCTTCGTCCTGTGGGTGGTGTGCCTGATCAAGGGGTACTCCGGCCAGATGTGGCGGATGCCGCTGCTGGCGCCCTACGCCGACAAGATCGCGTCGTCCAACCTGGGCTCCTAGGGCCGCGGGGGCGGGAGCCCGGGCAGCGCGATGCTCCGGGTCCCGCCCCGTAAGTTCGAGCGGCTCGTGGCGCGGGCGCTCGACCTGCTGCCGGCCGAGATCCAGGACCACCTGGACAACGTGTCGGTGGAGATCGAAGAAGCGCCCGAGCCCGAGC
>DATLFF010000301.1:0-13369 GCA_035524915.1 Gemmatimonadota bacterium
GACCCCGATCGACGTCCACGACGTGGACGGGGCGGTCCGGGAAGGGTTGAGCCAGCGCGGATTCATGGCGATCCCGTACTCCCGGGATGCCGCGGAAGCGATCCGGGGATCGACGCCGTATCTGAGCGTATTGGCTGCCATCGAGCCCGACGGTGGGCACCGCGTGCGACTCTGCTGGATCGGCCTGTACGAGCGGGAGATGTGCAACGAGTACAGCGCGGGCGGGTTCACCCGTCCCGTGGGGTTCGGCTCCCGTCTCGCCCTGGAGGCGCGAGAGAAGCTGGAGGAGTACCGGCGCCGGCTCCCGCCGGAGGCCGCCTTCTCTCCCGAACCGGGCGGCCGCTAGAATCAGGGCACCCGCTTCTTCTCCAGCTCGGCCAGGTCCGCTATGTCGCGCCCGCGTCGGACAACGCGGACCACATCTCGACGAAGCCTCGGTTCATCCTCGAGCCCCATGATCGACCGAGCTACCACTCCCGCTCCAGCTTCGCGAACCGCGCCACCAGCTTCTTGTCGCCCGCGCGGTCGAACCGGACGGTGACCTTGAGATCGCGGCCGGCCCCGCTGACCGCCTTTATGGTGCCGGGCCCGAACTCCTTGTGCACCACCCGCTCGCCGGGGCGGTAGGCGGGCGCGAGGTCGCTCACGTCCTCGGGCTCGACCGTGTCGCCCGGCGGGTCGTCCACCGCCACCGAGTCCCACGCCGAGGCGCCTCCGGCGGAGCCGCCGGAGCCGGAGCCGCCACCGCCCGCGAACGAGAACGAGGTCCGCCGGCCGCTCCAGCCGCCCCACGCGCTCATCGGCTCCTCCTCCCAGTCCACCAGCTCCTCGGGGAGCTCGCGGAGGAACGGCGAGGGGCCGGCCACGGTGGTCTGGCCCCAGCGGTAGCGCTCGTGGGCGTAGGTCAAGTAGACCCGGTCGCGGGCGCGGGTCAGGCCCACGTAGAAGAGCCGCCGCTCCTCCTCGTACTCCCGCGGGGACTCGATCGCGCGCGCCAGCGGGAACAGGTTCTCCTCGCAGCCGGCCACGAACACGACCGGGAACTCGAGCCCCTTGGCGTTGTGGAGTGTCATGAGGGTGACGACCCCCTGGCCGAGCTCGGCCTCGTCCAGGTCGGTCAGGAGGCTCACCTCCTCGAGGAACGCGGCCAGGTCGCCCTCCCCGTCCGGGGTGGCGCGCTCCTCGCTGAAGGACTGCACGCCGCCCACCAGCTCGTGGAGGTTCTCCAGCCGGTCCTCGCGCCGCGGGTCGTTGAGCTCGCGGTAGTGGGCGAAAAGTCCGGCCTTCTCCAGGTACTCGGCCACCCACTTCCCCGCCGGCTCCACCGCCGCCCGCTCGCGGAACGCGGACAGCAGCGCGTGGAGCCGCTCGAGCGCGGAGCGGGTGGGGGCGTTCACCTGGAGCGTCACGCCGGGGTCGGCGATCGCCTCGCTGGTGGCCACGCCGCGCTCGGCGGCCACCGCCTCGATCGCCTGGAGCGTGACCTTCCCCACGCCCCGCTTCGGCACGCCCAGGACCCGGCTGAACGACCAGTCGTCGTCGGGGTTCGAGAGGATCCGCAGGTACGCCACCGCGTCCTTGATCTCCTGCCGCTCGTAGAAGCGGGTGCCGCCGACGATGACGTACGGGATCCCCCGCCGGCGCATCCCCTCCTCGACGGAGCGCGACTGGGCGTTGGTCCGATAGAGAATCGCGACGTCGCTGGCCGAGAGGCCGTCCCGCTGGAGCGAGCCGACCTGGCGCGCCAGCCACGCCGCCTCGCTGTCGGCGTCGGCCGAGCCGTACACCTTCAGCCGCTCGCCGCCCTCTCGGTCCGTCCAGAGCTTCTTGGGCTTGCGCTCGCGGTTCTTCTCGACCACCGCGTGGGCGGCCTCGAGAATGGTCCGGGTGGAGCGGTAGTTCTGCTCCAGCCGCACCACCTTCGCCTCCGGGAAGTCGTCCTCGAACGAGAGGATGTTCCGGATGTCGGCCCCCCGCCAACCGTAGATCGACTGGTCGTCGTCCCCCACCACGGTGATCGAACGGTGGGCCTGGGTGAGAACCTTGACGAGCTGGTACTGGGCGTAGTTGGTGTCCTGGTACTCGTCGACCAGGACGTGGCGGAACTTCCGCTGGAACGACTCCAGCAGGGCCTCGTCGGCCTGGAGCGCGCGGACGGTCCGCATCAGCAGATCGTCGAAGTCGAACGCCTTGTTGGCGCGGAGCGTCCGCTGGTAGCGGCGGTAGGCCTCGGCGACGGCGTCCTCCACGTGGCCCGAGTGGAGTGCGGCGTACTCGTCGGGCTCCTCGAGCCGGCTCTTGGCGTCGGAGATCCGGCCGCGCAGGCCGTAGGCGTCGACCGATCCGATCGACCACCCCATGGCGTCCATCGTCTGCCGGAGGAGCTGGAGCGAATCGTCGGCGTCGTAGATGGTGAAGGAGCGCGGGTAGTCGAACCGATCCGCGATCTGGCGCAGAATGCGGGCGCAGACGGAGTGGAACGTGCCGATCCAGAGCCCGGTGATCCCGCCTGGCCGCTCCTCCAGGAGCGTGATCACGCGCTCCTTCATCTCGCCGGCCGCCTTGTTGGTGAAGGTGACGGCGAGGATCCGGCCCGGCGGCACGTCGTGGGCCTCGATCATCCACGCGATCCGGTGGGTCAGGACGCGGGTCTTGCCGCTGCCGGCGCCGGCCAGGACGAGGAGCGGCTGCGGGTCGTGGGTGACGGCCTCCCGCTGGTCGGGGTTCAGGCGCTCGAGCAGGCGGTTGGTCACGCCGTGCCCCGATCCTCGTCGGCGGCCGGCAGGGTCACGCGGAATGTGGTTCCGGCGCCGGGCTCGGTGGCGAGCAGCTCGAGCGTGCCGCCGTGGTACTCCTCCACGATCCGGCGGGCCAGGGAGAGCCCCACGCCCCAGCCCTGGCTCTTGGTGGAGACACCGGGCTCGAACACTTGCTTCCTGAGCGTGCGGGGGATGCCGGGGCCGTCGTCGGCCACCTCGATCACCACCGCGTCGCGGAGGGGGTCCGGGGCCAGCCGGAGCGTGATCGTGCCGCCCCGGCCCTGGAGCGCGTCCACCGAGTTCTTGACCAGGTTCTCGAGCGCCCACTCGAGGAGCGTCCGGTTGGCGGCCACGCGGGGGGCCGACTCGACGCGGGTGGCGAGGTCGATCCGGTGGCCTCGGCGCGGGAGACGGGCGCGGAAATACTCCTCGAGCTCCCCCACCAGCGCGCGCGGGTCGAGCGGCTCGAGCCGGGGCTTGCGGCCGATCAGCTCGAAGCGGTTGGCGACCTTGGTGAGGCGGTCCAGGTCCTGCTCCATGGCGGTCAACGCGCTCTCGGCGTCGACGCCGGGGTCGTCCCCCGCGGCCGGCACCCCGGCGGCCACCGGAGCCCCCGCGCGCAGGAGCTCGACCCAGCCGTACAGGCTCGAGATCGGGGTTCCCAGCTGGTGCGCGCTCTCGCGCGCCAGCGCCACCCAGATCTGGCCGCGCTGGACGCGTACGTTCCAGCGAATCAGCCAGAACGCGATCAGCGCCAGCGCCGCCAGCAGTGCCGCCTGGATATAGGGAAGGTAGCGCAGCAGGGTGATCGTCCCCGCCTCGGCCACGTGGATCCACTGGATCACCTCGCCCGATTCGTCCGTCACGGGATACGGATTCGAGAAGCGGCTCATCCGGGCCAGCTCCTGGCGGAGCTCGATCCGCTCGGCCGGCGCCCACGGGCCGGTGGTGCTTTCGATATCGAGGTCGAGGTTCTTGAAGGCGGTCGGGTTCCCCTGGGCGTCGGTCAGGATCACGGGGTAGGGGAAGTCCTGGATCACGATGTCGAACAGCAGCAGCTGGGCCTCTTCCGGCGAGGCGATGCGGAGCGAGCGCGCGTAGAGCATGGCCAGGCGCTCGGTGTCCTGCCGGATGTCGCCGACCAGCGTGCGGGTGTACGCCACGTAGCCGGCGAAGAGGCCGATCGTCGCCACCACCGCGACGATCGGCCACACGCGGTGCCACTGCGGCGTCGGGAACGTAGAGCCGCTCGTGGCCGCCCCTAGGCGCCCGGCGGCGCCAGCGTCTCCCGGCCGCTCAGGTACGAGCGGAGCGCCGCGGGGACCGTGACGCCGCCGTCGGCGCCCTGGTGGTTCTCGAGCAGTGCGATCAACGTCCGCGGCAGCGCCACGCCGGAGCCGTTCAGCGTGTGCGGGAAGCGGGTGCCCCCGGCGTTCGCCGGCCGGTAGCGAAGGTTCGACCGACGCGCCTGGTAGTCCTCGCAGTTCGAGCACGAGGAGACCTCCAACCAGGCGCCGGCACCGGGCGCCCACACCTCGAGGTCGTACGTCTTGGCGGCGGCGTTCCCCATGTCCCCCGCCGCCAGCAGCACCACGCGGTACGGCAGCTCGAGCGCCTGGAGCACGCCCTCGGCGTCGGCGGTCAACGCCTCCAGCGCGTCGTAGGAGTCCTCCGGGCGGGTGATCTTCACCATCTCCACCTTGTCGAACTGGTGGACGCGGATCAACCCCCGGGTGTCGCGGCCGTGGGCGCCCGACTCGCGGCGGAAGCACGGCGTGTGAGCGCAGTACTCGAGCGGCAGGTCCGCCTCTTCCAGGATCTCGTCACGATGCCATCCCATGATCGGCACCTCGGCCGTCGGGATCAGGTACAGCTCGTCCCGCTCGACGTGGTAGAGCTGGTCCTGGAACTTCGGGAGGTGGCCGGTGGCGGTGGCGGTGGCGGGATTCACGAGGTACGGCGGGGCCAGCTCCAGATACCCCGCGGCGCGGTGCCGATCCAGCATGAACGAGATCAGCGCGCGCGCGAGCGCGGCGCCTTCGCCCACCAGCCCCACGAACCCCGAGCCGGCGACCTTGACGGCCCGCTCGAAGTCGACGATCCCGAGCGCGGGTCCCAGGTCCCAGTGCGCGCGCGGCTCGAAACCGAGCTTGCGCGGCTCGCCCCACGTGCGCACGATCTCGTTGGCCTCCGGCCCGCCGGCGGGGACCGAGTCGTGCGGCAGGTTCGGGACCTCCAGCAGGAGCGCGTCGAGCGTGGACTTGAGGGCGGCGGCCTGCTCGTCGAGCGCCTGGATGCGGTCGCCGACGTCGCGCATCTCGGCCTTCAGCCCCTCGGCGTCCGACTTCTTCCCTTCCGCGATCAGGCGGCCGATCTCCTTCGAGCGGGCGTTCCGCTCGGCCTTGAGCCGCTCGCTCTCCGCCAGAACGCCGCGGTGCTCCTCGTCGAGCCCGATCAGACGGTCGACATCGACCGTCTCGCCGCGCCGTGCGAGGCCGGAACGCACCTCGTCCACGCCGGTCCGCAGCAGGCGGACATCCAGCACGGCTCAGTCCTCCACCACGACGTCCCGGTTCAGCGGCTGGACCTGGTAGGCCCACTCGAAGCGGATGAAGCGGGAGTCCGGATCGCCGGGGAGCTGCTGCCCCACCTCGGTCACCGCGAGCTTGGCGTAGTTGATCGGCACGAGAGAGCCGGTGATGCGCGAGATGCGAAAGGCGTAGACGTGGCCCTCCACTACCGCCACGCCGGTCGAATCGTCCACCGCGCTGTATCCCTCCGCGGGGGCCTCGGCCACCGACTCGAACGGCACGGCCCCCAGGTCCTGGATGCCGACCCGGACGAGCGAGGCGGCGGGGGCCACGATCGAGTACGGCCGGAACACCAGCGTGCCGTCGGCCCGCTCGTCCAGCACCCAGGTGGCGTCGAACGCGCCGATCGGCTCGGCCCCCACGAAGAACCGCCGCGCGGTGGCGAAGTCGTACGCGCTCGGGAACCCCTCCAGCCCCAGCTGCCAGACCTGCGAGGAGGAGGTCACCACGAACGGGGAAGTTCCCCGGAAGATGTTGTCCTCTTCGCACGCCACCGTCGCCACCGCCAGGACGGCCACGAACGGCACGACGGCTCTCCGTATCCTCATCCGGTTCCTCGTCTCTGCCGGGCCCGGCCAGCTTCCCGGTCGACCCGGTCCCGGGCGTCCTCCAGCAGGTCCCGGGCGGTCTCTTCCCACTCGAATTCGGGCACCCATCCGGTCTCCTCGCGGAGCCGGGTGGGATCGCCCACGATCCACGTCACTTCGGTCGGCCGCAGGCGGTCCTCGTGAGGAACCAGCTGCACGGGCACCTCCGCCGCCGCCAGGATCGGCGCCAGCGCCTGCTCGATGGTCCGGCCCCGGCCGCTGCACACGTTGTACGCCTCGCCCGGCCTTCCGAGTTCCAGCAGCCGCTCGTAGGCTCGCGCGACGTCCCGCACGTCCGTCAGGTCGCGCGTGGCGCCCAGCCAGCCCACTTCGATCTCCGCCGGTCCGAGTCCGGCCTCGGCCAGCGCCACCCGGCGCGCCACGGACGGGAATACGAACCGTGGCTCCTGGCCGGGGCCGGTGTGCGGGAACGCCCGCACGCGGACGACCGGCACGTCCCACCGGGCGTACTGCTGCGCCAGCAGGTCCTGCGCCGCCTTGCTCGCGCCGTACGGCGTGACGGGCGCGAGCGGGGCCGTCTCGGGGACCGGGCCGTCGGCCGGGTCGCGGTCGCCGTACACCTCGCTCGACGACACGACCAGCACCCGGGCCGTCCCCGCCGCGCGGCATGCCTCCAGAACGTGCAGCGTGCCGAGCGCGTTGGTCTCGAACGTGCCCGCCGGGTCGGCGAAGGCCGCCGGGACGCTCGTCTGGCCGGCCAGGTGGACCAGCGCGTCCGGGCGGACATCGGCGACCGCTCGGGCCACTGCGTCCGCGTCGCGGACGTCGAGCGCCACCACCCGGTCGGCCCCGTCCACCGGGACGTCCGGTTCCAGCGCGGACCCCTCGACGGCGTGGCCGACCGCGGCCAGCCTCGCGGCGAGATGTCGTCCCACGAAGCCGTCGATGCCGGTCAGGAAGATACGCATCCGGGATGGTCGGGCGGTGGGTGCGGCCGGGCTCGCCGAAGGTCTCACTGGCAAGAGGGAAAGATAGCCCCCCGCCCTGGGACGGACCAACGGCGGGGGGTCAGGACGACTCCCCCCGCGCCGCGTGCAGGGCGCGGAGCGCCGAGAGCTCGGGCTCCGACGGGCTCCGCCCGCGGCGGGCCATGGCCGCGCGGAGCCCGCGCTCGAATGGCTCCCAGCGGACGGCCGCGGGCTCGCGGCCGTCGTACCACGTGAAATCCGGGAGCATCGCGGGCGATACGCCGCGACCGCCGAAGAGGTGGACCCCCACGCCGATCCGGGCGCCCGTGGTCAGGAGCGTCCCGATCCCCGTCCGGACGTGGTCGCCAATGAACGCTCCGACCTTCAGGAGGCCCGTGTCGGTCCGGCCCCCGGCGTGCTCGACCCGCACCGGGCCGTACGTGTTCTTGAGGTCGCTCGTGATGGTGCCCGCTCCGAGGTTTACCCACGCCCCGATCGCCGAGTGCCCCACGAAGCCGTCGTGGGCCTTGTTGTCGAAGCCCAGAAAGACCGACTGCTCGACCTCCCCGCGGACCTTGCACGCCGGGCCGATCGAGGTGCCGCCTCCCACGTCGCCGCCGAGGATCGTGCTCCCCGGTCCGACGTAGAGCGGCCCCCGGAGCGTGACGTGGGGCTCGACCCGCACGTCGTCGTCGAGCACGATCGGGCCGTCCCGCGCGTCGAGGACCACGAAGGGGCCGATCGCCACTCCCTTGCCCACCCGGAGATCCCCGGCGCGGCCCAGGAGCGCGCCCGGGTCGACCACCGAGACCGCGTCCTCCCCGGCGAAGTCGGCCGCGTCCTGGCGGACGAGGTCGGGGTTGGCCGCCACGAGCGCCCAGATCGATTCGCAGAGGATCCCGCCCGAGGGCCGGGACGCCAGGCCGAGTCCCGCGAGGCGCGAGCGGAGCGCGTCCGCTCCGGCCGGGGGATCGGCGGCCAGCCCGGCCGCCTCGTCGGCGCCCAGCCGCCAGGCCACCGGACGATCCCCCGAGCGGTGCTCACCGGGGGTCTCGCCGAACATCCAGTCGGGCGGCGGGACCCAGGTGGAGAGCGCCACGCGGAGGCCGGCGGAGGGGTCGGGCCAGGCCGGCCCCGCGGGGGTCGCCGGCTCGGAGACCCGCGCCGCCACGCCGCCGAAGCGGTCGGCCCAGCGCGCGCGGAAGGAGCGGGTCCCGGCCAGCAGGTCCGCCGGCGACCGCGTGGCGGCGAGCGGCCAGAAGGGCTCGCCGGGCGGATCGACCAGGACGAGCGGCGCGGCGCTCACGGAGCGGTGCGGATCGTGGTGCGGACGGTCCACGCTTCGGGGATCCCCCGGGCGACCAGCCGCTCGCGGAGCCGTTCGGCCGGCTCGCGGGAGCCGAAGTCGCCCACCCGGACCTTCCACCAGGGCTGGACCCACTCTACATAGATCGGCTCGCCGCCGAGCAGGGGGGCGAGACCGCCGGCGTAGCGCTCGGCGATCGCGCGGTCCGGCGTGGCCAGCACCTGCACCCGCCAGCCGGTCGCCAGCCCCTCTCCGCCGTCGCGCGGGCGGACGGTGCCGGTCAGCACCGTCTCGCGCTCGACCCGCGCCGTGTCCGGCGCCGAGCCGGCCACCGTGTCGGCTACGAGGGTCCCGTCCGATCGGACGTGGCCGACCACGGTGGGTCCCCGGTCCGCCCCCCCGTAGGGATCGGGCGGAGGAAGCGTCGCTTCCTCGCGGTAGGCCGGCACGCAGGCCAGCACCACGAGCAGGAGTGTCGCCGCCCTCACCGACCCGGCCCCGGATGCCGGGGGGGAGCGATCTTCCGGACGAACGCCTTGATGCCGTCCAGGGCGTCCCGCGCCGCCACCAGCGTCTCGCCACCGCTCCGGACGATGACCACGTCGCGCATCCCGAGGGCCGAGATCCGCCCGTCCTCGGCCCACGCGATCACGTCCCGGCAGTCCTCCAGCGCGCACTCGCCGATCTCGACGTTGCCGTCGGGCGTGGGCTCCAGCCAGCGGCCGAGCGCCTCCCACGAGCCGACGTCGTCCCAACCCCAGTCGTTGGCCGGCAACACCACTGCGCGCTCGGTCTGCTGCATGATCCCGTAGTCGATCGAGGTCGCCTCCACCGCGTCGTAGTAGCCGACCAGCGCGCGTGCCGGATCGTCCCGCCAGGAGGCGACGGCGGAATCGATCGCCCGCCGCATGAGGGGGAGGTGGATCGCGTACTCGTCGAGGAACACCGAGGCCCGGCCGCAGAAGAGCCCGCTGTTCCAGTAGTGGCGGCCGTCCCGCCAGATCCGTCCCGCGGTAGCCGGGTTGGGCTTCTCGACGAAGGTCTCCACCTCGAACGCCTCGCTTCCGAGGGCATGCGGGCCGCCGCGGCGGATGTAGCCGTAGGCGGTCTCGGGGCGGCTGGGGACGATGCCGAAGAGGACCAGGACGGCCTGCTCGGCCGCGATCTGGAAGGCGGCCGACGCGCTGGCGCGGAACGCCTCGGGATCGCCGATCGCATGGTCGGCGGGGAGGACCAGGAGCACGGCCTCGGGCTCGCGCGCCGCCAGGAGCCCGGCCGCCAGGCCGATGGCCGGGGCCGTGTCGCGCACGTGGGGCTCGCCGATCACGTGGCCGGCCGGGACCTCGGGGAGCTCCGCCCCCACGGCCTCGGCCAGCGGACCGTTCGTGAGGACCAGCGCCCGCTCCGCGGAGAGAAGCCCGTCCAGCCGGTCGAACGTCTCCCTCAGCATCGACCGGTCGGAGACGAGCGGCAGGAGCTGCTTGGGGCGCTCGGGCGTGGACGCCGGCCAGAACCGCTCGCCGGTTCCGCCCGCCAGGATGACGGCCCAGTTCACGACCCCCAATCTGTACGCAGCGGGCCCGGCCCGCCAAAGGTCGGCCGCGCGGAGCCGCGGGATCGCCGCCCGGGGGTCCCCTTAGGGGATCCCGTGCCGGGCCATGAGCCACGCCTCCACGTCGTCCAGCTCGGCGTCCGTCAGCGCGCGGTCGTAGACGAGCACCTCGGCCACCCAGCCGTCCAGCGGGTTGCCGTAGATCCCCTGACTGGCGAGCAGGATGGCCCCCGGGTCGGCGGTCTTGGTCGTGCTCCCGACGAACGCGCCGTCGAAGTGGAGCTCGGCGACGCCGCTCGACTGCCGGAGCCCGTGGAGCACCCAGCGTCCCGCCTCGACCGCCGGGCCGTGCACGTAGCCGCTGGTGTAGTTCCGGTAGCGGCCGACGTAGGGACCCATGAAGACCGCGTACCCGCCGTTGAGGACGCGTCCGCTGGCGGCCGCCCGCGAGGCGTAGACGACGAGCACGGTGGTCTCGAGCGGCGGGTTCGCGCCCGTCGCCATCCCGTCGTCGGCGTCGAAGAACAGGGCCGGCCGCCCGTCGCCGACGTCGGCCACCCAGAGGGGCCGCTTCGATGCGGTCGACTGGGACGCGTCGTTCCCCGCGCCCGATGCGTCGGGCCAGGTGGCCACGGGATCGCCGTCGGCGAGGCCCGCGAGCGCGTCCGTGCTCAGCCAGAGCACGAGCCCGTCGAGCGACGACGGGTCCTCGAAGGGCCCGCCCACCGGCGGCGCGGAGACCGAGACGGTGCGGGTGACCGCGTCGGTCGCCCCGGCGTCGTCGGTCACCGTCAGGGTGACCGCGTAGTCGCCCTCGGCGGCGTAGGCGTGGACCGGGTGGCGCACCGTCGACGTCCCCCCGTCGCCGAAGCTCCAGGACCACCCCACGACCGTGCCGTCGGAGTCGGAGCTGGTGTCCGTGAAGGCGCAGTCGAGATCGTCACACGTGGAATCGAAGGCCGCCACCGGCGGCGCGTTCGCGCCCGGCGGCGGGAGGTAGCGACCGATCATCCACTCGTGGACCGTGGCGAGCTCGGCGTCGGTGAGCGCGCGGTCCCAGACGGCGAACTCCGCGACCGTGCCGTCCAGCACCTGGCTGTAGAGGCCCTGCCGCCCCAGGACGAGCACGCCCGGGTCGGCCAGCTTGGTCGTCTTGGCGGTGTACGCGCCGTCGATGAAGAGCTCGTCCACGGCGTCCTGGCGCAGGGTCTGGATCACCCAGCGCCCGGCCTCCACCTTCGGGCCGCTGGCGTAGCCGCCGGTGAAGTTCCGGTAGCGCCCCACGTAGGGCCCGAGGAAGAACAGCCCGCCTCCGCTCGCGAGGTAGCCGCTGGCGCCGGCGCGCGAGGCGTAGGCGGCGACGATCGTCAGCTGGACGCCGGGATTGACCGGGGTCGCCATTCCGTCGTCGACGGCGTCGAACTCGACCGCAGGCCGGCCGGCCACGGCCCCCGTGCGGTAGCGCGGACGGCTCGCGTCGGCCGACTGGGTGGCGTGGTTGCAGTGGCCCGAGCCGTCCGGCCACGTGGCGACCGGCTCGCCGTCGGCGAGCCCGGTGATCGCGTCCGCCCGGAGCCACAGGACGAGCCCGGGGACCTCCGACGGCTCGCCCGGCGTCCCGCCCGGCGCGGCGGGCGATACCACGCGCGCCACCGAGCCGGTCGCGCCGGCGTCGTCGGTCACCGTCAGAACGACCGTGAAGTCCCCCGCGCAGGCATAGGCGTGGACCGGGTTCCGCTCGGTCGAGGTCGACCCGTCGCCGAACGTCCAGCTCCACGCCACCACCGAGCCGTCCGCGTCCGCGCTGGCGTCCGTGAACGCGCAGGAAAGCCCGTCGCAGGCGACCGTGAAGTCGGCGGTCGGCCGCGCGTTGCCCGGCTCCCCGCCGGTCATCCCCTCCACCGCGCGGACCACGTTCAGCCGGCCGTGGCCGAAGCGGTCGTCGCGCCCCGGAGCGCCCAGGTCGTCGGTCGAGTCGCGCATCCGCGCCAGGACTTCCTCGGGTCCCTCCAGCCCGAGCGCGAACAGCAGCGCGGCCAGCCCGGCCGCCTGCGGAGTCGCCATCGACGTGCCGGCCTTGAGGCAGTACTCGTTGTCGCCGCCGAAGCAGGTCGAGGCGATCTGGCTGTAGCCGCTGGAGTTCTCCATGTCGCCGCCCGGTGCGGAGAGCTCCACCTCGGGGCCCCAGTTGGAGTAGGACGCGAGCTCGTCCCCCCAGTCGGTGGCCGAGACCGCCACGCACTCGGGGAAGGCGGCGGGGTAGAGCACGCCCTCCACGCCCGAGTTCCCGGCCGCGCAGACGGGCAGGACGCCGTTCGCCCGCGCGAACGCGAGGGCCTGACGCTCGGCCTCGGACCCTTCCGTGCCGCCCAGGCTCAGGTTGATCACGTCGGCCCCCTGCTCGACCGCCCACGCGATCGCCTCCACGATGGCGGACGAGGGGCACTCGGCGTTGAGCCCGAAGAAGGTCGGGCTGCACACCTTGGCGGCGAGGATCCCGATCCCGGTTCCGTACGCCACGCCCGTGAGGCCCACCCCGTTCCCCCCGCCGGCGGCGGCGATGCCGGCCACGTGGGTGCCGTGGCCCTGGTCGTCGGTCGCGTCGCCGTCGCCGTTGACGAAGTCGTATTGCCCCACCACGCGGCCGACGAGGTCCTCGTGGGTGGTCCGGACGCCGGTGTCGAGGATGGCGACCCGCGCGGAGCCGGAGAACGAACCCAGTCCGTCGAACGCCTCGAGCCAGTCCATGTCGGCGTCGACCGCCCCGGTCGTCGCGACGGCGGCGCCGGAGGAGGAGTTCACCTCCCCGTCGTTGTGGAGATCCCACTTGTAGCCGAACAGCCCGTCGTCCGGCAGCGTGCAGCCCGGGCAGGTGGGGTCCTCGAACGTGCGCAGCCGGTCCGGCTCGGCGAACTCGACCCGGGGATCGCGGGCGAGCGCGGCGGCCACGGTCCGCTCCCGGCCGGCCGGGACGTCCACCACCCGGATCCCGAGGGCCAGCGGCCGGCCGGCGTCCGCCAGGCCGTGCGCCGCGGCCACCGCGGTCGGGTCGACACCGCTCCGGTACCGGACCAGGACGCGGCCGGTCGCCACCTCGGCCGCCCCGGACGGGGCGATCGAGCGGGTCTCCTCGGGAGCGGAGGGGGACGTGGGGGCCCGCTCGCAGCCGAATGCGAGGCCAAGGGCGGCGATGTACGCCAGGGTTCGGCAGGACGGTCGAGGCATCGTTCCCTCCTGGCCTGGGAGCGGATCGAGAATGTGCCCCCGACGCGGAGCGTCCGCGCGTGGACGATGGCCTGGCGGACTGTGCGGGGGGTTCTCATCATACACCGAACGGAGTCCGAATGGAAGGGGGGTCCGGGTCACCCCTGGCGGGCCAGCTCGGCATCGCGCTCGGCCAGCTCCGCCAGCCGGCGGGCGAGCCCCGCGTGGGCCGGGTCCTCCAGGGTCGGGTCGGAGTCGACCACCGCGAAGGCCGCCGCCCGGGCGGCGGCCAGGACCTCGACGTCGCGCTCGATGTCGGCGATCCGGAAGTCGGGAACCCCATGCTGGCGGGTGCCGAAGACGTCCCCCTGCCCGCGCATCCGAAGGTCCTCCTCCGCGATCACGAACCCGTCGTGAGTGGCGGCGATCACCCCCACCCTC
>DATLFF010000302.1:0-2672 GCA_035524915.1 Gemmatimonadota bacterium
GGCCCAACCGGGCCAGCGGCCGGAGCTCTCCCCCCTGAACGCGTTGCCCATTAGACGGGTTTCGGCCCCGGGTTGTTTACTCCGGGAGCCCGAGCCGAGGATAGGCCGGCCACATCGAATTGTCAAGTACTTTGTATCAAAAAGTCCAACGGGCGGTCACAGGGAGGGGTTGAGAGCCTCGAGCACGCCCCGAATCGTGCGGGCGGCCGGCTCGTTCTCCACCGCCACGAAGATCGTGTCGTCTCCCGCGATCGTGCCGGCCACGCCCCGCCACGCCATGCGGTCCAGCGCGATCGCCACCGCGTTCGCCTCCCCCGGCGGGGTGTGGAGGACGAGCAGCCAGGGACCCGCGGCGTCGACCTGGAGGACCCCCCGCGCCACGCGCCGGGCGTTGGGATCGGCCCCGTCCTCGGCGGGCAGCGGCGCCCGGCGGTAGAGGCCCTCGATCTTGACCAGCCCGAGCTCGGCCACGTCCCGGCTGACGGAGGACTGGGTGACCTCGTGGCCCCGCTCGGACAGGAGCGCGGAGAGCTCCTCCTGGGTGGCCACGGGGTGGGTGGCGACGATCTCGAGGATCGCGCGGAGGCGGGCCTTGCGGTCCGGGGTCACGGCCGATCGCCGCCGCCGAGAGGAGGTGTGCCGGGCGGGGTCGAGGCGCCGGGGAGGCCGGCACCGCCGCCGGGGACCGCCACCGGACGACCCGCGAGCCGCTCGAGGGCGCGCGCGAATCGCTCGGCGCCCTCGATCGCGGCGGCCCGGCACGCGGCCAGGCGGGCGCGGGGGGCCGCCAGATCCAGGTCCCCGACCCCGCCGGCCGAGCGGCGCCGGGCCAGGATCGATTCCGGCGAGGGGGCGGGGAAGCGCGCCCCGGCCGCGAGCTCGGCGGCGACCGCGGCGTACGCTTCGCGGAACGCCGTCCCCGCTTCGGCCCGCCGCATCGCCTCGTCGGTGACCAGGGCGTCCCCCTGGAGGAGCTCCCAGCCGCGCTCGCGATCGACCTCGAGGCGCGGCACCGCGCGGGCCATCATCCCGAGCATGGCCAGGGTGCGGTCGAGACCCCGGAAGAGCGGCTCCTTGAGCGCCTGGAAGTCGCGATGGTAGCCGCTCCCCAGCCCGGAGCGGATCCGGAGCACGGCGGCCAGGTCGCCCTCGACGGCCCCGACGCGGGCGCGGGTCAGCTCGAAGAGGTCCGGGTTCTGCTTCTGGGGCATGATCGAGGATCCGGTGGCGAACTCCGGCGGCAGGTGGAGCAGTCCGTACTCCTCGGCCGAGAAGGCGATGGCGTCGGTCGAGAGCCGGGCCAGGTCGTGGCCGAGCTGCACGCACCAGAAGAGCGCGGCGGCCTCGACCTTGCCGCGGCCGTTCTGGACCGCGGCCACGTTGTGCTCGGGTTCGGCGAAGCCGAGCGCGCGCGCGGCGGCTTCGCGGTCGAGGGGAAGCGGCGCGCCGTAGCCGGCGGCGCTCCCCAGCGGGCTCCGGTCGACCGGCGCCCAGACGGCGGGGAAGGCCTCGAGCGTGTCCACGATCCCCTCGGCGTGCGCCGCCGCCCAGAGCCCGGCCGAGGACACCATCGCGCGGCGCTGGTGGGTGTAGCCGGGCCAGAGGGCGTCGGCGTGGCGCTCCGCCCAGTCGAGGAGCGCGTCGGCGAGCGCCGCCGCGGCGGCGTGAAGCGCGAGGAGCGCGTCCTTGGTCCAGAGCCGCAGGTCGCAGGCGACCTGGTCGTTCCGCGAGCGGCCGGTGTGGAGCCGCGGCCCGGCGTCCGGCAGCCGCTCGGTCAGCCACGCCTCGACCGCCGTGTGGACGTCCTCGTGCTCCGGGCCGATCGCGAGCTCGCCCGACCCGGCCGCGGCGATCGCGTCGCGGAGCCCGGCCCGGAGGAGATCGGCGTCCCCGGGGCTCAGGAGCCCGGAGACGCGGAGCCCCTCGACGTGGCCGAGGGATCCGAGGATGTCCCACGGCAGGAGCCGGGCGTCGAGCGCGCGGTCCTCCCCGGCCGTGTACTCGATCATCCCGGGGTCGACGCCGCCGGCCGGCCGCCACAGGGTCCGCGTCACGGGGCGACTCCGAGGTACGCCCCGGCCAGCTCCGCGTAGAACGCCCGCGCCGCCGTCACCTCGGCCACGTCCACGCACTCGTCCGGCGTGTGGGAGCGGGCGCTCGTGCCGGGCCCGCACTTGAGCGCGTCGACGTGCCGCAGGAACACCCAGTCGCAACAGGTGGGGCTCCCGTACTCGCGCCCCTCGGGGCGCACGGCCCGCGCCGCGGTCAGGAGCCGCGAGCCGGCCGGGGTCTGGCACGGGACCAGCCGCTCGCTCACGACCTCGACGCGGGAGTGGACCGCCGACTGGACCAGCTCGATCAGCTCGGCGTGGGTCCACTCCGGCGTCGAGCGGACGTCGAGCACCGCGCGCGCCGACGGGGGGGTCACGTTCCGGCCGACGCCGGCCGAGAGCATGGTCGGGGTGATCGTGGGGTCGCCGAGGAGGGGGTGCGGCCGGCCGACCGTGAGGCCGTCGAGCGCCACCAGGTCTCGCGCCAGGATCTGGATCGCGTTCACGTACGGCTCCTCGTCGGCGCGGCCGGCGTGCCGCTGCTCGCCCTCGGCGAGGAGGTCGATGCGAAGGAGCCCGCGCTGGGCCACGGCGAGGTCCAGGTTGGTGGGCTCCCCCACC
>DATLFF010000303.1:0-2024 GCA_035524915.1 Gemmatimonadota bacterium
GCTGATCACCAGCCCCGCCACCCACATCAGGGTGAACAGGTCCGGGAAGTTGGCGGGCGTGAAGGGATTGGTCAGGACGTTCATGGGGCGGCGAGTCTAACAGGAAGGTTGGCGATCTCGACCGGCTCGACATCGTCGGCAGGAGCGAAGCCAAAGATGCGGCCGTAGAAGTAGAGCTCCGCCTCCAGCGTGCGCTTGATGTTCTCGGCCCTCCGGAAGCCATGCTGCTCGCCCTCGAAGGCGAGGTAGGCGACCGGCAGGCCCTTGGCCCTGACCGCCTCGAACATGCGCTCCGCCTGGCTGGGCGGCACGACCCTGTCCTCCAGCCCCTGGAACAGGATGATCGGGCAGTCCAGGCGGTCGGTGTGGTGGATCGGTGAGCGCTCGACGTAGACGTCGCGCCCGGCAGGGTAGGGGGCGACCAGGCGGTCGAGGTATCGGCTCTCGAACTTGTGGGTATCGGTCGCCAGGGCCTCGAGGTCGCTGACCCCGTAACGGCTGCAGCCCGCCGCGAAGACGTCGCGGAAACAGAGGGCGGCGAGCGTGGTGTAGCCGCCGGCGCTGCCGCCTCGGATGATGAGCCGTGCCGGGTCGACCAGCCCCTGGTCCGCCAGGAACGTCGCGCCGGCCGCGCAATCGTCCACGTCCACGACCCCCCAGCCGCCGTTCAGGCGCTCCCGGTAGGCGCGGCCATGGCCCGTGCTGCCGCCGTAGTTGACGTCGAGCACGGCGAACCCGCGGCTGGTCCAGAACTGGATGCCGAGATTGAGCGACGTGTCGGTGGCGCCGGTCGGGCCGCCGTGAGAGAACACGATCAGCGGCGGCAGCTCACCGTCGGGCGCGCGCGCGTCGCGGTTGGCGGGCGGGTAGTGGAACCCGAACGCGGTCCGGTCGCCGGTCGTCGGAAACTCGAGCTCGCGCGGCATCGACAGGTAGCCGGCATCCGGGACGGTGTCCAGCGAGCGGCGCAGCGGCGTCAGCCGGTGCACTCCCAGGTCGGCCAGCACCACCGTGGCCGGGGTGTCCGGCCCGGAGCCGATGAAGACGGCCCGGTCACCGGACGCCTGCAGGTCCTCGACCACCGGGTAGCCGCTCGGGCCGGGCTCGGGCGCATCGCCCCCGGCCGGATCCAGGAGCGACAGCCTCCAGGTCCCGCCCTCGAGGCGTGCGGAGAGCAGACGACCGTCGCCCAGGACTGCGTACGTGGACTGGCCGAAGACCCACTGGGGAGCGCCGAACTCCGCCTCCATCGGCCACAGCGGCTCCGGATCGCCCCCGTCCAGCGGGTCGCGCAGCCGGTAGAGGTTCCACCACCCGGTCTGGTCCGCCACGAAGACGAGCGAGCCGTCCGGCAGCCAGCGCGGCTGAAAGACCGATACGTCCGGCCCGCCGGCCACCCGCCGCGCCCCGGTCACCGATCCATCCGCGGCGACCTCCGCCAACCACAGCTCGGTCCCGTCCCACGGCATGTTGGGGTGGTTCCACTGCAGCCACGCCAGGCGCGACCCGTCCGCGCTGAGTGCGGGGGAGGAATAGAAGTCGGCCCCTTCCGCCAGCACCGTGCCGGGGTCGCCGTCACCCGCCGGCTCCAGCGCCACCGCCACCAGGCAGTTCACCGGCTCGCCGTCGCCGTCGTGGGACTCGCGCACGCACACCAGCCGGTCGCGCGCCGGATCGAAGACCAGGTCGGCGTACCGCACCGACAGCTCGTCAGTGGGCGGGGTCAGCGGACGCGGCTCGGAGCCGTCACCCACGTCGAGGCGGTGGAGGCGCGCATCGACGTCGTTGGAGAAGACGGCGATGCCGTCCCGCACGGCGTACGCGCCACCGCCGTACTCGTGCACCCGGGAGCGCACGTTCCACGGTGGCGGCGTGACGTCGCTCAGCTCGCCGTCCGGCGTGCGGCGGACCAGCACGTTGCGCCCGGCCTCCACGGGGCGGCCCTCGATCCAGTACACGTCGTCGCCGTCGAGCGCGGGCTGCGCGAGCCCCACCGCCCCGGCGACGATCAGGTCGGCGGTGAT
>DATLFF010000304.1:0-30480 GCA_035524915.1 Gemmatimonadota bacterium
CCACGCTCGAGTACATAGCGGCCGGCTTCACCGAATCCATCATCGACCAGCTGAGCGGCGTGGAGGGCCTCGAGGTGCTGTCGCGTCACGCGGTCGAGCCGTTCCGGGGGGCCTCGCTCCCACCCGACAGCCTGGCCCGGATCCTCGGCGCGGGTACGCTGGTGGACGGCAGCGTCGAGCGCGTGGGTGACGTCCTGCGGGTCCGGATCCAGCTGGTCGACGCCACCGATCTCTCCGAGATCGACTCGTGGACGGCGGAGCGGGAGATGGACGAGATCCTGGGCCTCCAGGACGAGCTGGCCGACGACGTCGCGGCCAGGCTGCGGAAACGGCTCGGCGAGCGGCTCCGACTGCAGGAGCGGCGGGAGGGGACGGCGAGCGTCGAGGCCTGGGAGCACGTCCGGCGGGCGGAGGCGCTCGCGTTCCAGGCTCGGAGGGCGCGGGCCGACGATCCCGAGGTCGCGGCCTCCCTTCGCGGGCAGGCCGACGCTCTCCTGGCGCGCGCGGAGTCGCTGGATCCGAGCTGGGTCGAGCCCACGCTCGTGCGCGCGGAGCTGGCCGCGCTCTCGGGAAACCCCGCCGCCTACGCTCGCGGGCTCGAGTACGCCGACCGGGCCCTTCGAATGGACTCGGGGAGCGCAACCGCGCTCCGCCTGCGGGGCGTGCTCCACGACAGCCTGGGGTCGATGGCCTCCGACTCCGTCACCGCCGCCCGCGAGCTCTTTCTGGCCCAGCGCGACCTGCGGGCCGCCGTGGCGGCGGATCCCGGTTCGGCCCCCGCCTGGATCGCCCTCGCCGACCTCCTGTACAACGACCTGTGGGATCTCGCCGGGGCCCGGGACGCGGCTGGGAAGGCGTACGAGAACGACGCGTTCCTGCTGGAGGCGGACCATTTCGTGTGGCTGTGCGAGATTTCCCTCCAGCTGGCGGACTACCCGGAGGCGAAGCGGTGGTGCGCGGAGGGGCTGCGGCGATATCCGAGCCGACTCCGCCTGCTCCTGGTCGACCTCTACATCCTCGCCTCGCCCGGGGTCGAGCCGGACCCCGACGCGGCCTGGGGAAGGGTCGAGGACCTCTCCCGGGTGGAGGCGCCCGAGATCCACGTGCCCCTGGCGAAGGCGCTCACCGCCGCGGTTCTCGCACGAGCGGGGGCGGCCGACAGCGCGTACGCGGTCCTGGCCGACGCGCGGCAGGAGATCCCGCCCGACTACGCGCCCTACCTCGACTATTTCGAGGCGTACATCCGCCTGAGCCTGGGAGAGCGGGAGCGGGTGATCCCCCTCCTCGAGTCCTTCCTCGTGGCGATTCCCGATCAGCGCGCGATCGTCGCCCGCGACGTGTGGTTCGAGGATCTCCACGGGACCCCGCGCTTCGACCGGATCGTGGACCGGCGGCAGCCGATCTTCTGCCGGATCCTGTGCGAGCCCCCAGGCGGCCGCTGATCTCCTAGCAGTTCGCCGGCGGGGCCCCTCCCTTGGGCTTCCAGCGAAGGATCGCCAGCTCCTCCCCGCCGGGCCCCGGGCGCTTGGTGACCTCCCAGTCCCCCGGCTTGAAGTCGGCGTCCGACCAACGGATCTCGTACTTCTGGTGCTGACCGGTGGACGGTGAAACGCTGGGGACGTTGCAGCGCTCGTTCCCCAGGTCGACCTCGACCACGAGGCCATTCTCCCTGACGATGATCACGGGCTCGGCCACGGCTTCCTCCTTCGGGTGAGGTTTCGGCACTCCCCATTGATCCTATCCGATTCCCGGACGCGGGGCACGTCCTAGGGTACGGTCTCGCGCCGTTCGGTGTGCGCCTCGACCTCCGCGCGCTCGCGCCAGATCGGCCGCAGCCGCTTCTCGGCGTAGAGCGGGAGCTGGTCCGTCCGGTGGGCCGATCCCGCCCGGGACCAGTTCCCGTACGTCAGCAGGCCTTCCGCCCGGACGGCCTCGCCGAACTCGACCACCGCCACGTAGGAATCGCCGGAGACCGCCCGCAGGCGGCCGTCCAACTCGCGGTCGTAGTCGGTGACGCGGAACGAGCCCGCGGGATCGCTGGCGCCGTTCGCCGGCAGGTCGAGCGAGTCGCGCCGCAGCCGGTACACCTCGCCCCAGGCGACGTCCGGCGCGCCCCAGAGCGTCTCCACGTTCCAGGCCGCCTCGGCGAGGGCGTCGAGAGCGTGCGCGGGGTCGGCCAGACCGTCGGGGGTCGCCAGCGGATCGGCCGGGTCCCAGGGCCGCGCGAACGACCTCCCGAGAGACCCGAAGCGGGCGGCCAGCTCGGTCACCCAGGCGACAAAGAGTGGGCCGCCCCGGCTGTCGGCGTCGGCGGTGCGATCCCACGCCGCGAGGATCGCGGCGGCCTCGGGGACGCCGGGCAGGTCGCTCTCCCGCGCCAGCGGAAGGAGGTCGTCCAGCAGTCGGTCGGCGAGGCCCAGGCGGGTGGAGTGCTTCCGCTCGACCAGCTCGTCGAACGACATCCGGTCCGCCGACGACAGCAGGTCGATCGAGCGCTGGGCGCGGAATCCCACTCCGAACGTAGTCAAATACGGCGGGAAGCCTTCCGGCTCGAGCGCCGGGGGCCAGGTCGACGTCCAGGGGGGGTCGTTCGCGTTCTGCACCCAGCCCGCGGGGGGATCGAGGACGCGCGGGAGATCGGCGTACGGGTGGACGGAGTCCCACACCAGCGACGGGTCGCTCCCCGGCACGGGCTGCGTCCAGAACGACCAGTCGCCAGTCGGCCGCTCGGGCACGCGGCCGTTGAAGACGTAGAGGACGCGCCCGTCGGCGTCGGCGTAGACCACGTTGAAGAACGGCATCTGGAGCCGCGAGAGCGCGGCCTCGAACGCCTCCAGCGAGCCCGCCCGCGCCATGTCCAGGTATTGCTCGAGGACCCCCGGCTGGTCGGTCCCGGCCACGCGAAGCGCGAAGACGGTCTCGGCGTCGGCCCCGATCACGGGCCCGTGGACCGACCGCCGCACGACGAGCGGCTCGGAGAGGAGGCCCCCGTCGTCCTGGCGGACGCGGATCGAGTCGACCCGGGTCTCGAACGGTCGGACGGCCCCGTCCCACCGGTAGCCCCCGTCGACCAGCTCCAGCGCGTAGAGGTCGGCGGCGTCGATCGGGTTGACCGTGTGGCTCCACCCGAGCCGGTCGTTGAACGCGATCCCCAGAAACGGCATGCCCACCAGCGCCGCGCCCGATGCGTCCAGGCCCGGCGCGACGAGATGGGCCTCGAACCAGGTGAACGGGCCGTCCCACGGCAGGTGGGGGTTGGCCAGGAGCAGCGCGTTCCCGCTCTCCGAGCGCGACGGGGCGATCGCCCACGCGTTCGAGCCGAGGGTCGAGCCCGCGCCGGCGGCGTCCCAGGGAGCGGCCACGAACCCGAAATGGACCACCCGCAGGACGTGTGCGAGCGGGTCGGCCCCGGTCACCGGCAGCACGCCCTCGAGCGCGTCGTCGATCGCCTCGGGGTGCTCGGCGGCGTAGTCGTTGAAGCCCTCCGCGAAGGCGGCGAGCCAGGCCCGCGCCTCGGCCGACTGGGCCACGTGCCACTCCGCGGCGAGCTCGGGGATCCCGAGCGTCCGGATTCGGCGATCGGACTCCGCCATCTCCGGGCCCCGCTGCTCGGCGGCCCGGCCGCGGGACTCGGCGTAGAGCGAGAGGACGAGGTCTCCGTGGGCCGCGGCCTGGGCGCGGCCGAAGGCCCGCATGAGCGGGACGAGATCCGCCGCGTAGATGTGGGGGACTCCCCACTCGTCCCACAGGATCTCGGCGCCCGACTCCGGGAGGCCCGGCTCCTGCGCGAGCGCGGCTCCGGGCGCCGCCAGCGCGAGGGCGAGGGCCAGTGCGCGGATCACGATCCCCGCACCGCCTCCAGCACCTCGTCGGCGTGTCCCTCCACCTTGACCTTCGGCCAGACGCGCGCGACCCGGCCGGCCCCGTCGATCAGGAACGTCGTCCGCTCGATCCCCATCCGCGTCTTGCCGTAGAGGGTCTTCTCCTTCCACACGCCGTAGCGCTCGGACACGTCGGCCACGTCGGAGAGCAGCGGAAAGCCGAGCCCCTCTTTCTCGGAGAACTTCTCCTGTTCCTCGATCGGATCCTTGGAGACGCCGAGGACCTCGGCGCCGGCGCGCTCGAAATCGGCCCGGGCCGACTCGAAGCCGCGCACCTCGTTCGTTCAGCCGGACGTCATCGCCTGGGGGAAGAAGAACAGCACCGTCGGGCGTCCGGCGAGGTCCGCCAGCCGCACGCGGCCCCCGCCCGTGGCGGGGAGGTCGAAGTCGGGCGCGGGGTCGCCCGCACGGGGCTCGGTCATGGCGCCTCCGGTTGTTGCGAGTGGACGATGGGCCGACGGCGGACAAAGTATCTTCGGAGGATCGCGTCGCGCATCTCTGTCGGAGGGGCGGCGCCGGTGGGGGCGGCTAGATTCCCCCCCGATGATTCGCTTCCAACGTCGCCCCGTCCGCCCGGCCCTCACCGCCGCGGCGCTCCTCTTGGCCGCCGCCTGCGCCCCCGCCTCCGACGAGCCCGCCGCGGGCGCCCCGGCCGACTCGCTCCGCGGCCTCGCCCTCCCCGAGCCGCTTGCCAAGCCCCGGATGGTCCTGGCCGACACCGACGGCGAGCCGTTCGACCTCCGCGCCGAGACCGAGGGCCGGCTGACGTTCCTGTTCTTCGGCTACACGCATTGCCCCGACGTCTGCCCCGTCCACATGGGGAGCCTGGCCGCCGCGCTGGACCACCTGGGCCGCGAGACTCGCGCCGCGACGACCGTGGTGTTCGTGACCACCGATCCGGCGCGCGACACCCCCGAGCGGATCCGGGAGTGGCTGGACCGCTGGGACCGGGACTTCGTCGGCCTCCGCGGCACCGTCGAGGAGGTGGGCGCCATCCAGGACTCGCTCCGGATGCCCAGGAGCGTCACCGAGGCGCCCGACGCCGACGGGGACTACCTCGTGGGGCACGCCGCGCAGGTCGTGGCGTTCGCGCCCGACGGCCGCACGGTCTTCTACCCGTTCGGCATCCGCACCGAGGACTGGGTGCACGACATCCCGCTGCTCCTGGACCGGTAGCCGCCCGTGCAGTGGTGGTGCAGCGTCCGGGCCGTCGCCTGGGACTGGACGTGGCGGCCCTTCCTCGGCGTCTGGGTGCTCCTCGCGCTCCTCGTCGCCGGCTACGTGCGCCTCCGGCGGTGCCACGGCGTGGGAACGCGCGGCCACACCGCCGCCTTCGCGGCGGCGGCGCTCGCGTTCTGGCTCGGGCTCGACTGGCCGCTGGGCGCGCTCGCCGGCTACCTGGCCAGCGTCCACATGCTCCAGTTCATGCTGATCTCGCTGGTGGCGCCGCCGCTCCTGTTGTACTCCATACCGCCCGGCGCGTGGGCGCGCCTCGCCGCTTCCGGCCCGCCCGCGTGGCTCCGCTTCGTCACGCACCCCCTGATCGCGCTCGTCCTGTTCAACCTGATCGTGTTCCTCACCCACTGGCCGACGCTGGTGGACGCCCTCATGGTCTCCCAGCCGGGCTCGTTCCTGATCAACGCGTCGTGGATCGCGGCCGGCCTCGTCTTCTGGTGGCCGCTGGTGGCGCCGGCGCCCGCGCGGCCCGGCTTCGGGCCGGGACTCAAAATGGCCTACCTCTTCGCCGCCACCGTCACCACGTCGGCGCCCTTCCTCTACCTCGTCTTCAGCGCGCTGCCGATGTACTCCGCGTACGAGCTGGCGCCGCCCATCGAGGGGATCACCAAGCGCGAGGACCAGCAGGTGGCCGGGCTCCTCATGAAGCTGGGCGGCGCGGTCGTGTTCTGGACCGGGATCGCGGTGGTGTTCTGGCGGTGGCACCGGGCGGAGGAGGCCTGAGCGCGGACCGCTCGCTTGTAGGCCCTCCGGGGCCCGGCTACCTTCGACCCGTGCCCGGCCTCGAGCGCCTGATCCTCTTCGACATCGACGGCACGCTCCTCTCCGCGGGGGGTGCGCCGCGCCGGGCCTTCGGCCGGGCGCTGATCGAGTTCTTCGGCACCGAGGGCGCGGCGGCCACCGACCGCTTCGCCGGCAAGACCGATCCCCAGATCCTCCACGACCTGATGCGGGCCGCCGGCTTCGACGAGGCCCACGTCGACGAGCGCGCCGACGACTTCTTCGCCTTCTACCTGACGCGGCTCGAGGCCGAGCTCCGGGCCGAGACCCGCCACCGGCTCCACCCGGGCGTGGCCGAGCTCCTCCCCGCGCTCGCCGGGGACCCGCGCGTGACCCTCGGGCTCGTGACCGGGAACGTCGTGGCCGGTGCCCGGATCAAGCTCGAGCACTTCGGACTGTGGGAGCACTTCGCCCTCGGCGCGTTCGGCTCGGACGACCGGGTGCGGAACCACCTCGTCCCGATCGCGGTCGAACGCGCCGAGGCGCGGACCGGCTGGCGATTCGAGGGTGACGAGATCGTCGTCGTGGGCGACACGCCGGCCGACGTGGCGTGCGCGCGCGCCGCGGGAGCGAGGGTGGTGGCGGTCGCCACCGGCGTCCACTCGACGGACGACCTGGCCGGGCACCACCCCGACTTCCTGCTCGAATCGCTCGCGGAGTGGCCCGCCCTCCTCGAGCGCCTGGGTCTGGCGTGGCGGCGACCCGTTCCCCGGGCGCCCCGCGCCCGCACCGCCCCCTTCTCGTGAACCGGAGGTGAACGTGGAAAGCATCAGCGTACTGACCGTCGTCGTGGTGTTCGTGCTCTTCCTGCTGATGAGCGCGGTCCGGATCCTCAAGGAGTACGAGCGGGGCGTCGTCTTCCGGCTCGGCCGGCTGATCGCGTCGAAGGGGCCGGGGCTCATCCTCCTGATCCCGATCATCGACAAGATGGAGAAGATCTCGCTCCGCGTAATCGCGTTCGACGTGCCGCCGCAGGACGTGATCACCCGCGACAACGTCTCGGTCAAGGTGAACGCGGTCGTCTACTTCCGCGTCTTCGATCCGAACAAGGCGGTGGTCGAGGTCGAGGACTACCTCTACGCCACCAGCCAGCTCGCCCAGACCACGCTCCGCTCGGTGGTGGGCGAGGCCGAGCTCGACCAGATCCTCTCCGAGCGCGACCGGCTGAACGACCGGATCCAGGCGATCCTCGACGAGCACACCGATCCCTGGGGGATCAAGGTGACGCTGGTCGAGATCAAGCACGTGGACCTGCCGCAGGAGATGCAGCGCGCGATGGCCCGGCAGGCCGAGGCCGAGCGCGAGCGGCGGGCCAAGGTGATCGTGGCCGAGGGCGAGTTCCAGGCGTCCGAGCGGATCGCCGAGGCCGCGGCGATCATCGGGCGGCACCCCGAGGCGATCCACCTGCGGTATCTCCAGACGCTGACGGAGATCGCCACCGAGAACAACTCGACCACCATCTTCCCGCTGCCGCTCGACTTCCTGGCGGCGTTCACCCGGGGAGCCGTCACGCGCTCCGAGGCGGAGGAGCGGCAATCCTGATCGAATCGGTGTCCAAACGGCGAAGCGGGACGACTGCGGGAGGGAGTCGATGATCGAACCGAGGGTCCAGAAGGGCGACGTCACCACGGTCCGGACCAAGGCGCTGATCGTGAACCTGTACGAGGGCGTCAAGACGCCGAAGGGCGCGACCGGCGCGATCGACGCCGCCCTGGACGGCCAGATCAAGCGTCTCATCCGGGACGGCGAGATCACCGGGAAGCTCGAGGAGGTGACGATCGTCCACACCGCCGGCCGGATTCCCGCGGCACGGGTCCTGGTCGTGGGGTTGGGGAAGAAGGAGAAGTGCGATCTGGAGGCGGTCCGCCGCGCGGCCGGGGCCGCCGCCCGGCGGCTCCTCCGGCACGGCATCACGCGCTTCCACACGATCCTCCACGGCGGCGGGGACCCGGACGCGACCGGCTTCGGCCCGGCCGAGCTGGCGCAGGCGCTCGCCGAGGGGACGCTGCTCGCGGCCTACAGCTTCGACCGCTACAAGACGGTGGAGCCCGGCGAGGAGCCCGGCGAGCCCCGGAAGCGCGAAAAGCGGAACCTCGAGGCGCTGACGGTGGTCGAGCGCGACGCCGATCTCGTCGCCGGGATCCGGGCCGGCCTGGCCCGCGGGGCGCGCACGGCCGAGGCGGTCAACTACACCCGCGACATCGGCAACCTGCCGCCGAACGAGCTCACCCCGGCGGCGCTGGCCGAGCGGGCCGTGGCGCTCGCCGAGGAGCACGGCCTGAAGGTCGACGTGTTCGATCGGGCGCGGCTCGAGAAGGCCGGGATGGGCGGGATCCTGGGAGTGGGACAGGGATCGGTGAACGAGCCGCGGATGATCGTGCTGCGCTACCGGGGGGGGAAGAAGGGGGCGAAGCCGGTCGCCGTGGTGGGCAAGGCGATCACGTTCGACACCGGCGGCATCTCGATCAAGCCGTCGCTCAACATGGAGGAGATGAAGTTCGACAAGATGGGGGGCTGCGCGGTCCTCGGGATCCTGAACGCGGTGGCACGGCTCGAGCTGCCCATCAACGTGCTCGGCGTGATCCCGGCGGCCGAGAACATGCCGGGTGGTGGCGCCTACCGTCCCGGCGACATCCTGACGTCGTACTCGGGGAAGACGATCGAGATCATCAACACCGACGCCGAGGGCCGGCTCGTCCTGGCCGACGCGCTGGCGTGGACGAGCGAGCAGGAGCCGCGCGCGATCGTGGACCTGGCCACCCTGACCGGCGCGTGCGTGGTGGCGCTCGGGCACCACGCCACCGGCGCGTTCGGCGACGAGGAGATGGTGGCCCGCATGGTCGAGATCGGCGCCCGCACCGGCGACCGCGCCTGGCCGCTCCCGCTCTACGAAGAGTTCGGCGACGAGATGAAATCCAAGGTGGCCGACATCAAGAACTCGAGCGGCCGCTGGGGCGGCGCCTCCACCGCGGCGGCGTTTCTCCAGTTTTTCGTGGGCGAGGACATCCCCTGGGTCCACCTGGACATCGCCGGCACCGCGTGGGTGACGGAGGAGAAAGGGTATTCCGCGGTCGGGGCCACGGGCGCGGGCGTACGACTGGTGACGGAATGGCTGGCCACGTCCGCCGAGGATTGATCGCGGCCGGCCGGAAAGGAGACGGATGAGCTTCGACGAGGCGCTGAAGGAGGAGAACCGGCGCCTGCGCCGCCTGCGGCTGATCGTCGACCTCACGCTGTCCCGGCTCTACCAGGACCCCGACATGTCGCTGCTCGAGGCGCTCCAGCTGGTGGAGCGGTGCCGCGACGCGGCGCTGTCGATGTTCCCCGACAAGGAGGTGGCGTTCGAGCTCATCTACCGGCCCCGGTTCGACCGCGTGATCGCGCTCCGCTGGCCGCACGAGCTCCCCGAGGAGATGGGGGGGTCGTGGGTGCTCGGAGACCCCGCGGAGAAACGATGAGGCGGATGACCGCCGGCGGCGGGGCGTGGGGCACGGCCGGGGGAATGCTCCCGGAGGGGATCAAGTGGCTCCTGATCGCGAACGTGGCGGTGTACTCGATCACGTTGGTGGTCGGACCCTGGGGGTGGGGTCAGTGGATCGGGCACGTCTTCGGCCTTCAACCCGCGACGGTCATAGAAAGGGGCTGGGTGTGGCAGCCCCTCACCTACATGTTCCTCCACGCCGGGTTCTTCCACCTCCTGTTCAACATGTTCGTCCTGTGGATGTTCGGGGCCGAGATCGAAGCCCTCTGGGGGCGGAACGAGTTCCTCAAGTACTACGTGGTGTGCGGGCTGGGGGCGGCGGCGCTTTCATTCCCCCTGGCGTGGAACCATCTGACCGTGGGCGCCTCCGGGGCGGTGCTGGGGGTCCTGCTCGCCTTCGGGATCCTGTTTCCGGACCGGTACGTCTACATCTGGTTTCTGATTCCGATTCGAGCCAAGTGGCTGGTGGCCGGGATCGCCGGCCTCCAGCTCCTGTATCTCGTGACCGGCACGAGCGCGGGGATCGCCTACGCCGCGCACGTGGGCGGCATGCTCGCCGGCTGGGCCTACCTGGTGTGGCTCCGCGGCGGTTCGCCGCTCGGGCAGATGTCCGCCCGGTGGCGCCGCCGCCGGCTCCACCTGGTGCAGGGGGGCAAGCGCCGGACCCGGGAATGGACCGAAGCGGAGATCGACCGGATCCTGGACAAGATCTCGCTCCACGGACTGGAGAGCCTCACGGCCGAGGAGGCGGAGATCCTGGACGAGGCCAGCCGCCGGAACCGACCCGATTAGCCGCGACCCCCTCGACGCCGTCTTCCGGCCCCGCTCGGTGGCCGTGATCGGGGCCTCGACCCGCCGCGGGTCAGTGGGTCACGAAATCCTCCGGAACCTCATCGAACACGAGTTCCAGGGGGTGGTGTTTCCGGTCCACCCGACCGCGAAGGTCGTGCGGTCGATCAAGGCGTACCCGACCGTGCTCGACATCCCCGATCCGGTCGAGATGGCGGTCGTGGTCGTCCCCTACCGGCACGTGCTGGAGGTCGCCGAGCAATGCGGCGAGAAGGGCGTCCGCGGGTTGATCGTGATCACGGCCGGCTTCCGCGAAGTGGGCGGCGAGGGCATCGCTCGCGAGGAGGCCCTGCTCGAGATCGTCCGGCGGTACGACATGCAGCTGGTCGGCCCCAACTGCATGGGGGTCATCAACACGGACCCCGAGGTCCGGCTGGACGCCACCTTCGCCCCCACCTTCCCGCCGCCGGGTCCGATCGGGTTCCTCTCCCAGTCCGGCGCGCTCGGCGTGACGATCCTGGACCACGCGGGCGAGCTGGGGCTCGGGATCCACCAGTTCATCTCGATGGGCAACAAGGCCGACGTGAGCGGCAACAAGCTGATCGAGTACTGGGGGGCCGACCCGGCGATCCGGCTGATCCTCATGTACAACGAGTCGTTCGGAGACCCGCGGCGCTTCACCACGCTCGCTCGGCGGGTGACGAAGGAGAAACCGATCCTGGCGGTCAAGGCGGGGCGGACGCGGACCGGGGCACGGGCGGCCACCAGCCACACCGGCGCGCTCGCCGGCCTCGACGTCGCGTTCGACGCGCTCTTCGAGCAGTGCGGCGTGATCCGGGCCACCACGCTCGAGGAGCTGTTCGACTTCGCCATGGCGTTCGCCAACCAGCCGATCCCGGCGGGGAAGCGGGTCGCGATCATCACCAACGCCGGCGGGCCCGGCATCCTGACCGCCGACGCGTGCGAGTCCCTGGGGCTCGAGATCGTGCCGCTGGCCGAGGAGACGCAGTCGCGGCTGCGGGCGGAGGTTCCCGAGGAGGCGACGGTGGCGAACCCGGTCGACCTGATCGCCACCGCCGACGCGGAGACCTACGCCGCGGCGCTGGACATCGTGCTGGACGACCCGAACGTGGACGCGGCGATCGCGATCTTCGTGCCGCCCATCCAGGTGAACGCGGCCGACGTGGCGACGGGGATGGCGCGGGTGGCGGAGCGTCACCCCGACAAGACCGTGCTCGGCTGCCTGATGGGCCGCAAGGGCGTCCGGACGGGGATGACCGAGCTCAAGCGGCACAACGTGCCGGCCTTCATGTTCCCCGAGTCGGCCGCGCGGGCGCTGGCCGCGATGGAGAAGTACCGCCGGTGGCGGGAGCGGCCGCTCGGCGAGGTGGCGAGCTTCGACGTGGACCGGGACCGCGCGCGGGCGGCGATCGGACGGGCCCGCGCCGACGGCCGCGCGGCGCTGACGTCGGAGGAGGTGGTCGAGGTCCTGGCGGCCTACGGAATCCCGGTGGCGGAGTCGCGGGCGGTGGCGACGCCGGACGAGGCGGCGGCCGCCGCCGAGGCGATCGGCTGGCCGGTGGCGCTCAAGGTCGAGTCGGCGGAGATCGTGCACAAGTCGGACGTCGGCGGCGTCCGGCTCGACCTCGGCAACGAGGCCGAGCTGCGGCAGGCGTGGGACGAGATCGTGGCCGGGGTGGGCGACGCCCGGATCGACGCCATGCGGGTCCAGCGGATGGTCCGCGGGGGCCGCGAGACCGTGATCGGCATGTCGGCCGACCCGCTCTTCGGCCCGCTCGTCATGTTCGGCCTGGGCGGCGTGTACGTGGAGGTGCTGAAGGACGTGGCGTTCCGGATCGCGCCGGTTTCGGACGTCGACGCGGCCGAGATGGTGCGCGCGATCCGCGGTTTCCCGCTCCTCGAGGGCGTGCGCGGCGAGCCGCCGGTGGCGTTCGCGGTGCTGGAGGAGGTGATCCAGCGGGTCAGCGGCATGGTCCTCGACTTCCCCGAGATCGCCGAGATGGACGTGAACCCGTTCCTGGCGTTCGCGGAGCCGGAGCGCTGCGTGGCGGTGGACGGGCGGATGCGGCTCGAGGAGCCGCCGGGTTGACCGTTTCGGCCGCTGGGGGGTACATAGCCACCGGTGGCGGCACGGGTTCCCTTCCCCCAGAGTGTACTATGTTCAGAGTCATGATGGTCAGCCCGCTCGACGACGACCCGCCGGGGGCCCGGTGAGCCCGCCCGGACGGGGGAAGATCCTCGTGGTCGACGACGAGCCGGCCATGCGCGAGGTCCTCCGCGCGCGGCTGGAGGAGTGGGGGTACGAGGTGGTGGACGCCGGGTCCGCCGCCGAGGCGACCGCGCGGGCCCACGAGTGCTCCCCGAACCTGATTCTCGCCGACGTGGTCCTGCCCGACGCCACCGGGCTCGAGCTGCTCCAAGCCCTCCAGAGCGACGACCTCGAGCGCCCCGTCGTCCTGATGACCGCCCACGGCACGATCGACCTGGCAGTCGACGCGATGAAGGCGGGGGCGTCCGACTTCCTGACCAAGCCGCTCGACTACCGGAACCTGGGCGCCGTGCTGGCGTGCGCCGAACGCGAGTTGGAGGAGCGGCGGCGCATCCGGACCCTCCAGGCCGAAGGGGAGGGCGAGCTGCGCTCGATGGTCGGAGCGAGCCGCGCCATGAAGGCCGTGCGCGCGCGGATCCAGCTGCTGGCCGCCGCCGAAACCACCGTGCTGGTGTGCGGGGAGAGTGGCACGGGCAAGGAGCTGGTGGCGGCCGCGATCCACGAGTCCGGCCGGCGGCGGGAAGGGCCCTTCGTGGCGGTGAACACCGCCGCCATCCCGTCCGAGCTGCTGGAGAGCGAGATCTTCGGCCACGAGGCCGGCGCCTTCACCGGCGCGCGGGAGCTCCGACGGGGCTGCTTCGAGCAGGCCCATGGAGGCACGCTCCTGCTCGACGAGATCGGTGAGATGCCGATGGCGCTCCAGCCGAAGATCCTGCGGGTGCTGGAGGACGGCGTGGTGCGCCGGGTCGGAGGATCCCGGGCGATCGTCACCGATGCCCGCGTGATCGCCTCGACCAATCGCGATCCGTGGACGGCGGTGCGTGAAGGGAAGCTCCGCGAGGACCTGTTCCATCGGCTCAACGTGTTCACGATCGAGATCCCGCCGCTGCGCCATCGGTTGGAGGACCTGCCGCTGCTCGCCCAGCACTGGCTCGATCGCTTCCGTGAGAAGCACAGCGAGGGACCGCGGGGATTCCGCGACGAGACCCTGGCGAGAATGCGCGAGTACGACTGGCCCGGCAACGTCCGCGAGCTGCGGAACGTGGTCGAGCGGGCGGTGGTCCTGGGAAGCGGCGAGTGGGTGGAGCCGGCCCACCTGCCGCCCTACGTGAGAGAGCCGGGCCTGGAGCGGCCCGAGCGGATCGTGGTGCCGCCGGGCACGAGCCTCGAAGAGGCCGAGCGTCTCCTGATCCTCGGCACGCTGGACCAGACGGGGAACAACAAGGCGGAGACGGCGCGCCGTCTGGGCGTCGACGTCAAGACGATCCGCAACAAGCTGCGGAAGTACGGCTTCGTGTGAGCCTGGCCGCCCGGATCGGGGTGGCCCTGCTCGTCCCGGTGCTCCTCATGGTCGGGCTGGCCGCGCTGCAGGTTTCGATCGTCGACGGACTGGTCGAGGACAACCGGTCCATGGCGAGGGTCACCCGGCGGGTCGACGCGGCGATGCTCGGAATGCGTGAAGATCTCGCGCGGCTGGTGGAGTTCAGCGAGAAGTCGCGGGTGCTCGAGGATCCGGGATATGCGGAGGAAGCGGCACGGCTGAGGGCGCGCATCGAGGCCGACCTGCAGGAGCTCCCAGGTTTGGGCCTTTCTTCGGCGGAGCGGACGCGGGTGGCCGAGCTCGAGCAGGCGTGGGAGCGCTACCGGTCCGAATCGGCGGCCGACCCCCCGCCTTCGATGGACTCGCTCCAGCCGTCGCTCGACACGTTGCGCGGCCGGATCGACGCCCTGGCCGCCGCCTCCCGCGAGCGGGCGGAGGCGATGGTCCAGCGAAGCGAGGGGGAGGCCGAACGGGGCGCGCGGTGGGCCCGGCTCGCCGCCTTCGGCGGTGTGGCGGCGGGAGTGGGCCTCGCGGTCGTCCTCGGCCGGACGATTCTCGTCCCCGTCCGGCGGCTGACGCGCGGAACGCGGGAGATCGCCGACGGCCACTTCGATCACCGGGTGGAGCCGACGGGGCCGCCGGAGCTGGCGGCGCTCGCCGGCGACTTCAACCGGATGGCCGAGCGGCTGGGAGAGCTCGACCGGCTCAAGGAGGACCTTCTGACGAGCGTTTCCCACGATCTCAAGGCTCCGCTCGCCTCGATGGCGGAGACGGTTCGCCTGCTGCAGGACGGCATCCCCGGGCCGCTCAACGAGCGCCAGGCCCGGCTGCTCGACCTGAACCTCGCCAGCGGAACACGGCTGTCGGCGATGATCGGCAACCTGCTGGGCCTGGCCCGGCTCCGGTCGGGGGCGCCACTGGAGATCGTCGAGTGTGACGCCGGCGACCTGATCCACACCGCGGCGGTGGATCTGTCGGGCCTCGCCCGCGAGGGTCGCGTGGAGGTGCGGCTCGAGCTGCCCCCCGATCCCATGGTCGTACGGTGGGACGGGCCGCGAGTGATCCAGATGATCGAGAACCTCCTCTCGAACGCGATCCACCACGCTCCTGCCGGTTCGGTCGTCCTCGTCGCGCTCCGGTCGGCCGGGAGCGGAGTCGAGCTGGTCGTGGAGGACGAGGGCTCCGGCGTCGCGGGGGAGCACCGGGAGGCGATCTTCGAGCGCTTCTACCGCGTCGACGCGCGGGGGCGGGGACGCGCCGGTACGGGTCTGGGACTGGCGATCGTCCGCTCGGTGGCCGAGGGACACGGGGGAGCGGCGTGGGTCGAGGACGCCGCGAGCGGCGGCGCCCGGTTCGTGGTGCGCATGCCGGCGGAGGCGCCCGAGTGAGGCGGGCCGGCGCGCTCCTGGCCGTCGTGGTCCTGGCCGCGTGCGCGGGAATCCGCGGGGGACCGGCCCCGGCGATCGAGCGGGCCGACGCAGCGTTCCGCGGGGGCCGCTATGCCGACGCGGCGACCGCGTACGAGCAGCACCTGCGGGAGCGGCCCGACGACGAGCGCAACGAGCGGGTCCGGCTCCGGCTGGCGCTCATCCACCTGGTCTACGGAGCCCCGGCCACGGATGCGGCGCGGGGGGAGCGCTGGCTGAACGACCTGGTGGCCCTCCATCCCGACGGCGACTTCCGGGACGTGGCGCAGTATGTGCTGGCGTTGCGCGGCCGGCTGAACTCGCTTCAGGGAGCGGCCGGCTCCGGCCAGGCCAGCGAGCGCGAGCTGCGCGAGCGGATCGCGCGGCTCGAGGCCCAGCTCGAGGCGCTGCGGCGGATCGACCTCGAGCGCCGCGACCCCTGAGACACGGGAGTCGGTGGGACGCCCTCGGACTCCTGATGCTCAGGCGGCCTGCGTCTCCTTCACCTGCCAGCGGATCTTCCGCAGCTCCGGAAGGCACTCGATGAACGCGTTGTAGACGCGCGGGTCGAAGTGCCGGGCGCGCTGGAACCGCATGTAGCCCAGCGCCACGTTCTCGGGGATGGCCGGCCGGTACACCCGGTCGTGGACCAGCGCGTCGTAGACGTCCACCACGGTGACGATGCGGGCCCACCGCGGGATCGACTCGCCCGCCAGGCCATCGGGGTAGCCGCTCCCGTCCCACCGCTCGTGGTGGTGGAGGCAGACCTCGCGCGCCGCGTCGGCGAGCGTCGATTCGCCGCCGTCGCGTCCCAGGATGGCCGCCCCCAGGAGGGTGTGACGCCGGACCACCTCTCGCTCGGAGGGAGTCAGTCGCCCCGGCTTCTTGAGCAGGGAGTCGGGGATCGCGATCTTCCCCACGTCGTGCAGCTCCGCGGCCAGGCGCAGGGTCTCGGAATCCATGGGTTCGACCCAATCGAGCGCGAGCCCGACCACCTCGGAGTAGCGGCCGATCCGATCCAGGTGGCCGGCGGTCTCGGAGTCGCGGTGCCGGAGCGCGCAGAGAAGACGGGCGGCGCCGAGTCGTCCCGCTTCGTCCCCCGGCGAAACGGGATTCGGCCACCGCCCGGGTCCGCGGCGGGCGACCCGACTCTCGTCGAGCCGCCCGGCCTGCCGGTGCCATTGGTGGGCGCGTGCCACGTGCGACGCGATCTCGTCGGGATAGATCGGCTTCGTCACGTAGGCGAACGCGCCCAGTTTCATCACGCGCGCGGCCGTCTGCCGTTGAGAGGGGTTGGCCAGGAGTACGACGGTCGGCGCGGGCGAGACGTCGCGGGTCGCGTCGAGCAGGTCGATCGCCGCGGGGCCCAGCGCGAGATCGCAGAGGACCACGGCGACGCCTCCCTCGGCCAGCCGGGCCGCGGCGGCCGCCGGGTCGGACTCGGTCGAGCAGGGCCATCCCTCCCTCTTCAGAATGGCTGCCAGGTCCTTCTGGAGCCCGGGGTCGGTCGAGCAGACGAGGACGAGAGCCGTTTGCGGTTCGGATGAAATTTCAGTCTTCAAGCGCACCTCCGGGGTGCGGGGGGGACCGGATGGGGGCCTCTCGGAGGCGATCGGGACGCCGGTGTTTCGACCCGCTTGGTGTTACTATATTGCAAGTGGAGGGCCGGGTTGTGTAATCTTGTGTAAACCGTTGCGCTACAACGGTTATATGATCTCGACCGAAGCCCGGTCAGATTGATGACGATCGGGGAATCGGGGAAATACTCCCGGTTCTATCCCCCGTCCGAGAGTTCTCTTTGACCCCGTCCGGGCGCGCGTGTACACTGCGCGAACCCGCGCGCGGAGGAGACGCTTGAACCCGATCGTCACCCTCACCACCGACTTCGGCACCGGCGACGGGTACGTCGGCTCGATGAAGGGGACGATCGCGTCGATCGCTCCCGAGGCGGCGATCCACGACCTGACCCACGACATCTCGCCCCAGGACGTGCGCGCGGCGGCGTTCGCTCTCTACCGGGCGGTGCCGTACTGGCCGGCCGGGACCGTCCACTGCGTGGTGGTCGATCCCGGCGTCGGGACGCAGCGCCGGCAGATCGCGATCCGGACCGAGGAGGACCAGTACCTGGTGGGTCCCGACAGCGGGGTCTTCACGCTCTTCTGTCCGCCGTTCGTCGACGCCGAGCCCGACGCCGTGGAGCTGACCGAGCGGCGCTGGTGGCGGGTCCCCGAGGCGAGCGCCACGTTTCACGGTCGCGACGTGTTCGCGCCGGTGGCGGCCTGGCTGGCACGCGCGGCGGCCGCCGGCGAAGCGGAGCTGACGGACTACGGCGCCCCGGTGCGGGAGTTCCATCGCTTCGACATGCCGGCGCCCGTGGAAGACCGCGGCGGCTACCGGGGCGAGGTGGTTCACGTGGACCATTTCGGCAACGCGGTCACGAACCTGCCCGAGCGGTGGGTGGCCCACACCGGGGGAGCCGTGGTGGTCGAAGCGGGCGGCAAGTCGATGCCGGTGGTCCGGACGTACGGGGACGTGGAGGTAGGGGAGCTCTGCGCGCTGGTGGGGTCGACGGGCTGGCTCGAGGTGGCCTGCCGCGACGGCTCGGCGGCCGAGCGGCTGGGCCTGGCGAGCGGCATCCCGGTCGTCCTGAGGTCGAGGAAGCCGTGAGCCTGGAGTGGGAGCGGCTGGAGCGGGAGGCGGCGTTCGAAGGCCGGGTGTTCTCGGTGGTTCGCGACACGGTCCGCGTCCAGGTCGACGGGGAGGAACGAGTGACGCGGTGGGACGTGGTCCGGCATCCCGGCGCCGTGGCCGTGGTCCCGCTTTTCGACGACGGCACCGTGGCGATGGTGCGACAGTTCCGCTATCCGGTGGAGGACCGGATCCTGGAAATCCCGGCCGGCACGCGCGACTCCGACGAGCCGTGGGAGGCGTGTGCCGCGCGGGAGCTCGAGGAGGAGGTCGGCTGGCGTGGGTCGCGCTGGACGGCGCTCGCGACGATCTACACGACCCCCGGGTTCTGCGACGAGGAGATGCGCCTCTTCCTGGCCGAGGGGCTCTCCGCGGGCGAGAGCGCGCTCGACTCTGACGAGCACCTGGAAGTGGAGCGGATGGCGTTCGAGGACGCGCTCGAGCGGATCGCCGCCGGCGAGGTGCGGGACGCCAAGTCCATCGTCGGGCTCCATCTGGCGCGGGAGCGCCTGCGATCGGAGAGCCGCTGGCCGCCGTCGTGAACGACCCTCCGGTCCGGGTCGTCCTGACGACCTGCCCCGACGCGGAGACCGCGCGCCGCCTCGCCCGGACCCTGGTCGAGGAGCGCCTCGCGGCGTGCGGCAACGTGGTGCCGGGGCTCGTTTCCATCTACCGCTGGCAGGGGACGGTCGAGTCGGCCGAGGAGTGCCTGCTGATCCTCAAGACCCGCGACGACCGGGTCCCCGCGCTCGCCTCCCGGCTCGACGAGATCCACCCCTACGACGTGCCCGAGATGCTCGCTCTTCCCGTCGCCGCGGGGGCCGACTCGTACGTCCGGTGGGTGCTCGCGGAGGCGAGCCGGGAGATCCCTCCGGTTGAGGAAACCTCCGGCGAGGCGTAGGTTCGGCGGGTGTCGCGGCGTCCGGCCGCGGCGCCGTCCACGGTCTCCAACGAACGTTCGGGCATGCGCAGAGTCGCGGTCGTCAACCACAAAGGTGGTACGGGCAAGACCACGACGGCGGTGCACCTGGCCGCCGGCCTGGCGGAAGCCGGCCATCGCGTCCTCCTGGTGGACCTGGACCCGCAGGGGAACATCGGGCAGTGGTTCGGCGTGGCCCCGCGGGACGTCCGGCTGGTGGATCTGCTCGAAAGCCGGGCCGGCCCCCGGGAATGCGCGGTGGAGGTGCGCGACCGGCTCGACGTGATCGCCAGCGACTGGCGACTGGCCGAGGCGGAGGAGGGGCTGGTCCGCGGGCGCGAGAGGGAGAATTGGCTCGCGCGGCGGCTCTCGAAGCTGGAGGGATACGATTACGTCGTGGTCGACTGCGCGCCGTCGATGAGCATCCTGACCACGAGCGCGCTGGCGTACGCTGAGGAGGTCGTGATCCCCATCTCCATGGAGTACCTGGCCCTGATCGGAGTCAAGCAGATCATCGAGAACATCCTGCGGATGACGCACGGCAACGGCGGGCGGATCCGGATCACCGCCGTCGTGCCGACCTTCTACCAGCGAAATCTGCGGAAGAGCGGACAGATCCTGCGCGCGCTGGAGAGGCACTTCGCCGACGCGGTGGCCGATCCGATCCGCACCAACGTCCGTCTCTCCGAGGCCCCCAGCCACCGGCAGACGATCTTCGAGTACTCCCCGCGCTCCCACGGCGCCGAGGACTACCGCCGCCTGGTCACTCGCTTCGTCGATGCCTAAGAAGAAGGACGCGGTCGGCGACGACCCGCTGGAGTCGCTCGACTCGGCGGGCCTGGCCGAGCTCCTCTCGGAGCCGCCGAATCGGGCGAAGCGCGGGAAGTCGCGCGAGTCCCCCGCCACTCCCCGGAAGTCGGCGGCGAGGGCCGGGAAGACCCGGAGCGACGCCTCGAAGGCGGCGCCCGAGCGGGCCGAGCCGGGGTCGGCGCCGGTGCGCGAGCCGGAGAAGCCGACCGAGCCGGCCGCGGCCCCCACTCCGTCCGAGGTGGCCGCGCGGGACGAGTCCACGTGGCACGAGGTCCTGCGGCGGAACCCGCGGGACGCGGAAGCGGCGATCGGCCTCTCGGAGGCCTTCCTCGCCCGCGGCGACCGGGAGCGCGCGATCGAGCAGCTCAAGAACGCGGCGGAGCTCACCCCCGACCACGTGGACCTCAGGATCCGGCTGGCGCGGGCGTACGCGGGCGCGGCGGCGTACCCGGAAGCGGAGGACGCGCTCGAGCGGGCGCTCCGGCTCGAGCCCGGGAACGTCGGGGCGCTGTGCGAGCTGGGGATCGTGCGCACGCGCAAGGGGCTGTACGCGGCGGCGGTGGAGGACCTGGAGGGCGCGCTGGCGGCGGATCCGGAACAGCCGCGGGCGCTCTACTATCTGGGCGTCTGCCACAACCAGCTGGACCGGCTCGACCGCGCCTCCGAGGTTCTCGAGCGCGCCGTCGCGGCCGATCCCGACTACGAGCGGGCCTGGTACCAGCTGGGGATCGTCTGCGACCGGAAGGGCGCCCCCGAACGGGCGCGCGAGATGTACCGGCGCTCGCGCGAAGCGCAGGTGCGCGGCCGTGACTGAGCCGGGCGGCACCGGGCGCCGGTTCGGCACCCGGGCGATCCACGCGGGACAGGAGCCGGACCCGGTCACGGGCGCGGTGATGCCGCCCATCTACCAGACCTCGACCTACGTCCAGTCGGCGGTCGGCGAGCACCTGGGCTACGAGTACGCGCGGACCCACAACCGGACCCGCGAGGCGCTCGAGGCGTGCGTCGCCTCGCTGGAGGGGGTGGAGCACGGGATCGCCTACGCCTCCGGCACCGCCGCGATCCACGCGATCCTGACCCTGCTCGAGTCCGGCGACCGGGTGGTGGCGGGAGAGAACCTCTACGGCGGCACCCACCGGCTCTTCGAGCGCGTGCTCCGGCGCTTCGGCCTCGAGTTCGTCTACGTGGACGCCCGCGACCCGGGCGCCGCCCGCGCCGCGATGGACGGCCGCACCCGGATCCTCTACGTCGAGACCCCGTCCAACCCGCTCATGCGGCTGACCGACCTCGCGGCCATGCGGGCGGTGGCGGACGAGGCCGGGTGCCTGCTGGTGGTCGACAACACGTTCATGTCTCCCTTCTTCCAGCAGCCGTTCGAGTTCGGCGCGGACCTCGTGGTCCACTCCACGACCAAGTTCCTGAACGGCCACAGCGACATGGTGGGGGGGATCGTCCTGACCGGCGACGCCGGTCTCGCGGAGCGACTCCGGTTCCTGCAGAACTCGGTGGGCGCCGTGCCGGGCCCGCTCGACTGCTGGCTGGCGCTCCGCGGGGTGAAGACCCTGCACATCCGGATGGAGCGCTCGGAGGCGAGCGCCCGGCGGATCGCCCCGTGGCTGGCCGAGCGCGCCGAGGTGGCCGCGGTCCACTACCCGGGGCTCCCCGACCACCCGCAGCACGACCTCGCCGCGCGCCAGATGAGCGGCTTCGGCGGCGTGATCTCGCTCGAGCTCGAAGACGGCGCCGTGGCCCGGCGGTTCCTGAAGGGGCTCTCCGTGTTCCAACTGGCCGAGAGCCTGGGAGGCGTGGAGTCGCTCTGCAGCCATCCCGGCGAGATGACCCATGCCGCCGTGCCGGCCGAGGAGCGGGAGCGGATGGGGCTGGTCGACCGGCTGGTCCGGCTCTCGGTGGGGATCGAGGACGTCGAGGACCTGATCGAGGACCTGGACCAGGCGCTCTCCGCGCTGTGAGGGGTCTGGTCGTCGGAAGCGGGGGCCGCGAACACGCCCTCCTCTGGAAGCTCTCCCGCGACCACCCGGAGCACGATCTCCTGGTCACGCGCGGGAACGGTGGCACGGGCGGGCTCGCCCGCGCGGTCGATGTCGACCCGGCCGACGTCGCCGCGGTCGCCGCGCTCGTGGAGGCCGAGGACGTGGACTTCACGGTGGTCGGTCCCGAGGTCCCGCTGGCGGCTGGCCTCGCCGATCTCCTCCGGGACACCGGCCGCGCCGTGTTCGGCCCCGGGCGCGCGGCGGCGCGGCTGGAGGGGTCCAAGGCGTTCGCCAAGGCGCTCATGGCCGAGGCGGGCGTCCCGACCACCGCATTCGGCACGTTCCGGACCCGGGAGGAAGCGGCCGCGTTCGCGGCCGGGCTCGGGATCCCGTGCGTGGTGAAGGCGAGCGGGCTGGCCGCCGGCAAGGGCGCGATCGTCTGCCGCACCCCCGGCGGGCTCGAGGACGCTCTCGACGCGTGCTTCGTGCGGCGGGACTTCGGCGCGGCCGGCGACGAGGTCGTGGTCGAGGAGTTCCTGGAGGGAGAGGAGCTCTCGATGATCGCGCTGACCGACGGCGAGGCGCTGGTGCCGCTGCTTCCCTCCCAGGACCACAAGGCGGCGCTGGACGGCGACCGCGGGCCGAACACCGGCGGAATGGGCGCCTACGCGCCGGTCTCCGTGGTCGACGACGCGCTCCGGGAGCGGGTGCTGGAGGAGATCTTCCGCCCCACCCTGGCCGCTATGGCCGACGCGGGCGCGCCGATCACCGGCTGCATGTACGCGGGGCTCATGATGACGCCGGAGGGCCCCAAGGTCCTCGAGTGGAACGTCCGCTTCGGCGACCCCGAGGCGCAGGCGCTCCTCCCGCTCCTGGAGTCGGACCTGCTGGAGCTCCTCTCGCGCGCCACGCCGGGTGGTGGGCTGGCCGGCGCCGCGCCGCGCTGGCGGGAGGGCGCCTGCGTGACGGTGGTGGCGGCGGCCGAGGGCTATCCGGGCGAGTACGCGAAGGGCTCGCCGATCCGCATCCCGGACGACCTCGAAGCGCCGGACGCGTTCGACGCGCGCGGCGAGGTCGTCTTCCACGCCGGCACAGCGCGGCGGAACGGGGAGCTCGTGGCCGCGGGTGGCCGGGTGCTGAACGTCACCGCGGTGGGCGGCTCGGTGGGCGAGGCCCGGACGAAGGCGTACGCCGCGCTCGAGCGGATCCACGCGCCGGGGCTCCGGTGGCGGACGGACATCGGGTGGCGGGAAGTCGCGCGCGAGGCCCGCGGGTAGGGAAGGCATGCCCGAGCTCCCCGAAGTCGAGACGATCGTCCGTGCGCTCGCGCGGCATCTCCCCGGCCGCGCCGTCGGTCGCGCGCGCGTGCCGCGGCCCAACGTGGTGCGCGGGCCCGTCCGCGCGTTCGTGCGCGCGGTCGAGGGCTCGACGATCGAGTCGGTCGGCCGCCGGGCCAAATGGATCCTCTTCCGGCTGGACGGCGGCCGCGTCTGGACCACCCATCTCAGGATGACGGGGAAGTACCTCTTTGAGCCGACCCGCCCGCCCGCCCGGGCCGTGCTGGACGCGGCCGACGCTGCCTACGTCCGCGCCGAGTTCGGCTTCGAGGATGGGGCGCGGCTCCTGTTCGTCGACCCGCGGACGCTGGGGGAGATGCGGGTCCTGACGGACCGGGCCTGGCGCGAAATCGAGGCGCGGCTGGGCCCAGAGCCGCTGGAGCCCGGCTTCACGGCGGAGGCCCTGCGCGCCCGCCTCGCCGGCCGTCGGCGCGCGGTCAAGGAGCTCCTGCTGGATCAGGCGGTGGTGGCGGGCCTCGGCAACATCTACGCCAGCGAGGCGCTCTGGCGGGCCCGGATCTCGCCCCGCCGCAAGGGCGCCAGCGTGGGGCCCGTGCGGGCATCGCGGCTGCGCGACGCGGTGGTCGACGTGCTCACGGACGCCCTCGGCGGGGGCGGCACCACGTTTCCCGGCGCCACGTACATGAACTACGCCGGCGCCGGGGGCGCCGCCGGCGAGTTCTACGACTTGCTGGCGGTATACGACCGGGAGGGGGAGCCGTGCCGGCGCTGCGGCACGGCGATCCGGAGGATCGTCCAGGGGCAGCGCTCGACGTACTACTGCCCGGGATGCCAGCGCTGACGGCTACAAATCTATTTGTAGAACCGGATCTGGACGTGATCGATCGAGAACGTCCCGCCCTCGATCGTCAGGATGCCGATGGTGGGATCCGCGCCCACGCCTCCGGCCGTGCCCGGATTGAAGTAGAGCACGCCGTCCACCTCGCGGGAGAGCGCCTCGTGGGTGTGGCCGAAGACCACCAGGTCCGGCCCCGTCGGGCCGTACTTCTCGGCGAAGTCCTCGACCGTGGTCCGGCCGCGGCAGTGGCCGTGCTCGATCGCGATCCGGATCCCCTCCCGCTCGACGAGCCGCTCGGCGGGAAGACGGCCGGCCAGCTCCGGCGGATCCATGTTGCCGTGCACGGCGACCACGGGCGCCACGGCGCCGAGCTCGATCAGGACGTCCTCGGACACGAGGTCCCCGGCGTGGAGGATCTCGTCGACCCCTTCGAGCGCGCGGAAGAGCCCGGGCGGCAGGTGGTCGTGGGTGTCGCTGACGACGGCGATCCTCACAGGATCGTCTTGCCGAAGGCGGAGAGGATGAGCTCCACCGCCAGTCGACCCGTCCGGTTCCGCTCGTCGAGGATCGGGTTCGTCTCGACCAGGTCCATGCCGATCATCCCGTCGGTGTCGGAGACGATCTCCAGCGCCAGGTGACCCTCCCGGTAGTTGACCCCGCCCTTGACCGTCGTGCCCACGCCGGGCGCGTAGTTCGGGTCCACGAAGTCCATGTCCCAGGATACCCAGAAGCCGATCGTGCCCTCCGAGACGATCGCCAGCGCCTCCTCGAGCACGGGGACGATCCCCTCCTCGTCGATCTCGCGCATCGTGAACACCCGGATCCCGGAGTCGCGGATCAACTGCCGCTCTCCCGGATCCACCTCGCGCGCTCCGATCAGCACGGTCCGCTCGGGACGCACCTTGGGCGAGAAGGCCTCGATCCCGACCAGCGCCGGATCGCCGTAGCCGAGCGAGACGGCCAGCGGCATACCGTGGATGTTCCCGCTGGGCGTGGTCTCGGGCCGGTTCATGTCGGCGTGCGCGTCGAACCACAGGAGTCCGATCTCCTCGGTCCGGGACCGGGCCCAGGACGAGGCCCCGGCGATCGAGCCGATCGAGATCGAGTGGTCCCCGCCCAGAACGAGCGGCAGCGCGCCCGCCTCCAGTGCCGACCGGACGCGCACGGCGAGCTCATGGTTGACCGCCGCGATCTCCTCCAGGAAATGGGCCTGTGGATCCCCCGGATCGGCCGACTCGGGTATGCGGACCGGCACGTCCCCCAGGTCCGACACCTGGTAGCCGAGACCCTGGAGCCGCTCCCGGAGACCCGCGATCCGGACGGCCGAGGGGCCCATGTCGACGCCGCGGCGGCCGGCCCCCAGGTCGATCGGGACGCCCAGCAGGTGGATCGCCTCGGGGTAGGGCTTCGGCACGGTCAGCCCCGCGTCCCGACGTGGAGCGCGGCGATCCCGCGCGTGAGCCAGGCGTAGCGGACGTCGCGGAAGCCCGAGCGGGTCAGGAGCGCGGCCAGCGCGGCGGCGTCCGGAAAGCGCGCGACCGAGTCCGGCAGGTAGCGGGACGCGTCGGCGTCCCCCGAGATCACGGCTCCGGCGCGCGGCAGGAGGTGATGGAAGTAGGCGTGATAGACCTGTCGGAATAGCTTGCCGGGCGGGGTGGTGAACTCGAGCACGACGAGTCGGCCCCCGGGGACCAGGACGCGCCGCATCTCGGCGAGGCCGTCCTCGTAATCGGCCAGGTTCCGGAGGCCGAAGCCGATCGTGCAGCCGTCGAACGTCGCATCGGGGAAGGGAAGGGACAGGGCGTCCGCCGCCACCGGCCAGACGGTCCCCGCGGCCGCAGCCGCCTTCGCGCGTCCGGAGGCCAGCATGCGGAGCGCGAAGTCGGCCGCGACCACGCGGGAGCCGGGGGCCCGGTCCGAGATCTGGCGGGCGAGATCCATGGTGCCCGCGCAGAGGTCCAGCAGCCGCTCGCCGTCCGCCGGCGCAAGAGCGCGGATGGCGCGGGCTCGCCAGCGGCGGTGGACTCCGGCCGAGAGGAGGTCGTTGAACAGGTCGTAGCGGGGCGCGATGCGGTCGAACGCGGCGCGCACCCACTCGGCCTTCTCCTCCCGCCCCGCCGGGCGCGGGGCACCCGCGGAGCGGGTTGCGGCGGTGCGGTCGGGATCCGAAACCATCGCGGAACGAGTCTCGTAGTGAGGGTGTGTGGGCAAGAGTGACGACCAGCTCGTAGCCGAGGCGCTGTCCGGCTCCCAGGCCGCGTACACGGCGCTCGCCGAGCGCTACGAGCGGCCCCTCTTCAACCTGGTCGCCCGCATGGTCCACGACCGCACGCTCGCCGAGGACCTCTCCCAGGACGCCTTCGTCAAGGCGTTCAGCAAGCTGGAGACCTACCGCTCGGAGCAGGGCAAGTTCTCCAACTGGGTGTTCAAGATCGCCCACAACACCGCCATCGACCACCTGCGCCGGGGCGCGCTCGACACCGTGCCGCTCGACGCCGGCGAAGACGCGACCGACTTCCATGCGATCCTCCCCGACACCGGCGGGACCACTCCGCTGGAGGGCGCGATCCGGACCGACCTGGCCAGCGCGTTCGATGCCGCCGTGGCTCGACTCCGGCCGGAGTACCGGGAAGTGGTCGTGCTGCGCCACCAGGAGGGTCTCGCCTACGAGGAGATCGCCGAGGTGGTGGGGATGCCGCTGGGGACGGTGAAGACGCACCTTCATCGAGCGCGGAAGGAGCTGGCGACGCTCCTGATCGCGGCCGGGTGGGGCCCGGAAGGGGCCGTCGGATGACCCCCGCCGGGCGGGCGGGGGACGAAACCCGCGGGGACGGCCCCGCGTAGGTAGCCACGGAGACCCACCATGGACCGAATGACGAAACACGAGATCGAGAGCTGGCTGGCGGCCGAGGCCGCCGGTGACGAGACCGCCGCGGAGGCGGCCTTCGGAGCGGCCTTCGCCCGGATGCCGCGGCTCCACCCCGCCCCCGGCTTCGCCGAGCGGGTGGCGTGGGCCGCCGCGCCCGGGACGGTGGGCGCTCCCGCCTGGTCGGTGTGGGGCGGGCGGCTCGCCCTGGCGGCGTCGCTGGCCATGGCCGGGCTCGCGGCCGCTTTCCTTCCGGCGCTCCGGGCGCTGCCCTTCGATGCCCCCAGCCTGGCCGGGCTGCTCCAGGCGGGGGTGGGCGTCTTCGCCTGGGTTGCGGAACGGCTGGCCGCCGGTCTCGCCGTGTGGGAGTTCCTGGCCCGGATCGGCAGCGCCGTTTCTACGGCGGCGGCTACGCCGCAGGCCACTTCGGCCCTCATCGGGAGCGCGACGCTCAGCGCGCTGGCGCTCTATTCACTGAATCGCATGCTGACACTCGAGAGGAGACCTCGATGAACCGCCTCGCCCGCACCCTCGCCGCCGCGCTGATCGTCGCCGGGGGCGCACTCGCCACGCCTCCGGGGGTCGACACCGCGATGGCCCAGACCGACACCCTGGCGCAGGAGCGGCCCACCCTGGCCGCGCTGCGGCAGGCGATCGAGGACCGCTACCAGGTGCTGCCGATCCAGAACGGCATCGTCCTGATCCCGCGCTACGGGAACGCCGGCATCCAGTCGATCGAGCTCTCCGACGGCGACATCGCTATCGACGGGGCCGCTGTGACGGGGGCGGAGTTCCGCGCCCGCGTGGGGGAGGACGCGGACGAGATCCTGCGTCTCTCGTACCTCGACGTGGAGACCCGGCGCGTCCTGTTCGGGATCGGCGAGCCACCGCTGTCCGCCGACACCCTCGGCTCCGAAGCGACGGTGACGGCCGGGGAGGACGCCGACGAGATCGACGAGGATCGGGGGGTCATCGACGTCGACCACCAGGGCGACCGCGTCCGGATCGGCGGGAGCGTGGTCGTCCGCGAGGGCGAGACGATCGAAGGGGACGTGGTGGCGGTCGGTGGCTCGGTGCGGATCTACGGCCGGGTGACCGGCGACGTGAGCGCGGTCGGTGGCTCGGTCCATCTCGGCCCGCGCGCCGTCGTCGAGGGCGACATCACGGCCGCGGGCGGCGAGGTGATCCGATCCGACGGCGCCGAGGTCCATGGCTCGATCAGTGAAACCGCCTGGGGCGCCCCCAACATCCAGATCCGGCGGCACATGGACTGGGAGCCCTTCGAGGGCGTGGCCGGCCTCGTCACCACGGTGATGTGGATCGTGTTCCTGGGCCTCCTGACCTCGCTGGCGTACCTCCTGGCGCGGCGTCCGATCGAGCGGATGGAGTACCGGGTGGCGACGTCCCCCTGGAAGGCGGCGGCGGTCGGGCTTCTCGCGCAGATCCTGTTCTTCCCGATTCTCTTCCTCACGACGCTCATGCTGGTGATCTCGATCGTGGGGATCCCGCTCCTGGTGGCGATCCCCTTCGCGCTGATGGCGCTGGCGGTCGGGATGCTGCTCGGCTTCACCGCGGTGGCGCGCCGGATCGGGGCGTCGGCGGAGGAGCGCTTCGGCTGGCGGCACGACAACCGGTACGTGTCGCTGCTGGTGGGCGTGGGCCTGGTCATGGCCGTGGCCTTCTTCGCCGCCGCGCTCGGGATCGCGGGCGGACCGCTCGGAGTGTTCGCGGTCGTCCTGTCGATTCTGGGCTTCGTGATCCAGTACATCGTCTGGACGATGGGTTTCGGTGCGCTCCTCCTCACCCGGTTCGGGACCCGTTACTCGTGGAACGAGGAGGAGACCGGCGCCCCGGCCGCGCCTCCGCCGGCGGATGCGACCCCCGTGGCCCCGCCGCCGCCTCCGCAAGGGGAGGAGCCCGCGCCGCCGGCCCCCTAGCGCCCGGAAAGCATCCCTTCCCCGCCAACGGCGCGGGCGGCGGCGACCCCGCCGCCCGCGCTCCGTTTCACGCCGGGGAACCGGTCTTCCCGGAACGGGGTATCTTCGGGTGGAGGATACCCGCCACCCGACCCGGAGGGATGATGCGACACGCCATTCGACGTACGGCTGCTTGCGCGCTCACGGCCCTGGCCGGGATCGCCCTCGCTTCGGCGACGGCCCCGCTGGCCCACGCCCAGGAAGGCGGATCCACGTATCAGGTCATCCTCTACATCGTCGAGGACGGATCCCGCCGCGAGATGACGCTCCAGCGTCTGGACGAAGTGTGGACCGAAGGCGAGAGCGTGGCGCGCCTGCAGGCGCTCCTCGACTCCGACCGCATTCAGCGCCTCGAGGACGTGACCGTCCTGCCCAACCAGGACACGCCGGCGCTGCGGCTCGGGAACGTGACGGTGCGGGTGAAGGGCGCCTACCGCGAGCCGCGCCGGGACGCCATGCTGCTGAGGGTCGAGGTGGACGGCGGGAGCGAGGCCCTGGTCAAGGAGATGGTCTCGCGGTTCGACGAGACGATCCTGCTGGCCTACCCCCTCACCGAGGGCAACCGCTCACTGGTTGCGCTCATCGTCCCGGTGCCGCGCCGATAGGGTCGCCGTACCTTCGCGCGCCCATGGCGCGCACCCACGACAACTGAAGGGCTGGCACACGGGGCGCCGAGAACGCGGCGGGACCTGCTAGAGGACCCGGCGGACGCCGACGCACATGGCGGCGAGGCGCGCGCCGTACTCGGAATCTCCCGCGTCCAGATCGTCCCAGGCGACTCCGTGGCGGGTGGTGGAGCAGTGCAGCATCCGCCCTCCTTCGGCCAGGATGCCGACGTGGGTGGCGCGCCCGCCGCTCTCGGAGAAGAAGGCCAGGTCACCGGCCTGGACGGAACCCCAATCCGATCCCGGGTCGATCGGCTCGCCGACCTCGGACTGCTGATCGGAGTCACGCGGGAGACGCACGCCGTGGAGCCCGTAGATCCGCTGCACCAGCCCCGAGCAGTCGTATCCGCGCTCCGAGGTGCCACCCCAGAGGTAGGGCGATCCGAGGAACTGGGCCGCGTGGTCGAGGATCGCCCGCCCCGAGCGGGTGAAGCGCTCTTCGAGCCGTGCCGCGGGGAGCGCCGCGGTCGACGAGATCCAGCCCGCGAGGCCGTCCGGGAGAAGGATCTCGATCGCCTCGAGACGGAGATCCTCGACGGGCGCGGCCACCAGGCGGCCCCCCTGAACCAGCTCGGCAACGGGCGGATCGAGCGGCTCCGGCCCCGCCCGGGCCACGACCCCGCGTCCGGTGACGATCCAGGCCCCGGGCTCGGGGTCGCCGGAGCGTATCCGGCGAAGGAAGGCGTCCTTGTCGGACGGCGCGTCGCGCACCACCGAGTGGCGGTGAACCCAGGCCACGTATCCGTCGCCGGCCTGGACCCGCAGCCATTCCCCCTCCGCGCGCAGGACCAGGACCTCCTCGCCGAGGAGGATCTGGGTGACCAGCTCGGAGGCGTGGGAGGGCTCCCGCCGGAGATGGGCCACCGCGCGGTGGGCGGCGCCGCGGACGGCGGCGCCGAGCGCCGGGTCGGGCAGCGGCCGGACGGCGAAGTGGGCCCCGGTCTCGGCTGCCAGGGTCCGCAGCTCGGCCAGCGCCTCGGCCGAGGGGGCCCAGCCGTCCATCCACTTCCCCTCGCCGGATCGGACGTCCCACGCGGCGAGCCTCGCGTCGGGAGCGTGCCGCGCGCGGATCGCCTCGATGCCCGCTTCGAGCCGGGTCACGGGGCGGCCGCGGGGGAGGAGGATTCGTCCGGAGTCGCCATGGAGAAGCGGGAAGGTGGGCGGAGGACGGGAAGCGGGTCAAGCGCCATCGGGCGAGGTGGGGGTGGAACATCGCGACCCGCCCGCGGGTTTTCACTACATTCA